>NZ_JACGUX010000061.1:0-15473 GCF_014076915.1 Colwellia sp. MB02u-14 | reverse complement strand
TTATCAACCCAGTAGCGATGGACGAAGGTTTACGCTTCGCTATCCGTGAAGGTGGTCGTACAGTTGGTGCTGGTGTTGTATCTAAAATCATTGACTAGTTCCTGATTTTAGTTCTCACGAGAACTTAAAGAAAAGACGCTTAGGCGTCTTTTTTTTTAGCTGAAATTTAGGCTATTATAAATTATGTTAACGAGTGGTATTTCCTCATACCTATACTCACTATGAATATGGCTTAATCCTGATTTTAGTCCTCACGAGAACCGAAAGAAAAGATGTTTAGGCGTCTTTTTTATAACTACAATTTAGAACATTATAAGTTTAATACATCATAAATTTAGTACATTATAATGTTATATCTACAATTTTATAATTTTTCTAACAGCAGAGTATTTGTCGTCTGTATATTTATACTTAAATGTGGATTGTAGCTTTTGCTTTTAATAGGCAAATAAAAGAATGCATTAGCATCCTTTTATTTAATTTACTCGTAATCCTCACTAAACCTTAAATTGTTTTACAACGGTAGTTAACGCATCTGAATTTGTTTGTAACCCGGCTAGACTCTCAGCCATGTTTGATGAACTTTGAACGGTGTCATCAGCAAGTAAACGGACATTCTCGACACTTCGAGAAACTCCCTCAGCGACCGTTGCCTGTTGAGAGACAGCATCAGAAATTTCATGTGTTTGTAATTGGAATTTAGATATAACTGTATTGATATCGTTAAGCACGGTATGTACTTGTTTAATTAATTCGACACTTTGCTGCGCTTCATTTTGGCTGCTGTTCATGACCTCTACTGCTCTAGTTGCAGTACTTTGTAATTCATCGATTATTGATTCAATATTACTCGTAGATTCTTGTGTTCGTGAAGCCAGAGTACGAACTTCATCAGCAACAACAGCAAACCCTCGACCTTGTTCTCCTGCTCTAGCTGCTTCAATGGCTGCATTCAGTGCCAATAGATTTGTTTGTTCTGCTATGCTTCTGATCACGCTGAGAACTTCGCCAATACTTTGTGTACCATCTTTTAATTGATTAACCACATTCGCAGCAGAAATAACATTTTCAGAAAGTACGTTGATACCTTCTGTCGCTTGTTCAACAACTTTAACGCCATGCGATACCTTTTCTTCTGCTTGGCTGGCTAAACCATTAGACAATTTGGCATTACTAGAAATATCGTTACTGGTTTGTGCAAGTTCAGTGGCTGAAGTTGCTACCATTTCAATTTCTTGCTTTTGCCCCTCTATAATAATATTGGTATTATGCCCAATACTTGTAGCTATTTTTGTTGATTGATTGACTTCACGACTTATGTCGACAGTTTCTTTAACTAGTTGCTGAATTTTACTGACAAAACGATTGAATTCCTCAACAAGGTTACCTATCTCATCTTTTTTGACAACTTTAATTCGTTTAGTTAAATCGCCTTCGCCAGTTGCCATATCACTCATCGCAACTTGTAACATATTAATCCTTTTCATTAACGGTATTGCCATTAACCAAACCACGAAAGCTATTAAGGCTATTATCACGACCACCGTAATGCTTGAAGAAATAAAGGCTTGTTCTACAGGTTCTGAAATCAATCTATCTGGAACCAAAAATCCTAATTTCCAGCTCATTAATGGATAATCACTACTTACCTGATTAAAAATAACTTGATAGCTCTCTCCTTGCCAAGTGACATTCGAAGAGCCTGAGTTATTATTTGATATTTCAGTTTGTAATGAACCAAAGCCATTGGTATTGCTAAATTTTTTATCCACAGATGACATTAAAGAACCAGGTTTAAAGTCTTTATTAAAGCCAGGAAAAAATACTAATTGACCACTATCTGTCATTAAAAAAGCTTCACCTTCTCCTTGATATTTAATGTTAGCTAATAAATCTTTACCAATAGTAGTAATTAAAATATCAATGCCACCAATACCTATAAAACGCCCATCAGGTAAATAGTATGGTCCTTTTACTGTTGCTGATATTGAACCATCATTTGCATCAACGGCCGGATCAGTTACGTACATTTTTCCTTTATCAATGCCTTCCTGCCACCAGGGTCGTTTATTGGTAAAATAATCGGCATCGTTATATCGACCGTTTAAATCAAAATATTCATGGGTATTTTCTGCTCCAAAAAAGACACTTTTAATCGATGAGTCTTGATCTGAAAAATATTTAAAGTATTCAATCACGTCTTTATAGTTTTTATCATCATCTAAATTGGATAATCGTTGGTCATAATCAGTAAACCAGTCAACCACCAGCGGGTTAGAAAATATAGCGTGGTTTAATTGCCCTTTTGCAATAAAGAAATTACGCACTTCGCCTGATTGTTTACTTACAATGCTCTCAATAGAGTTATTTAGTTGTTTACGGGTGTCTTCGCTGATATCGGATAAAACAAAATAAGAGGTTACAATGAGAAGGAAAGCGACAGCGGTTGAGATACCAAAGACTAATTGAAGTAAAATAGAGCTGCGGAAGAAATTTTTCATATATTAATATCCGGATTAAGTAGATGTTTTAATTATTAAAGCGCTATTTAAATAGCGTCTCTGTATTTTAAAACTTTATCATGGCAGTTAACAAATCGCTATTGTGATATATAAAAATTTCAAACAACGTTGAATTACCCTGATTACGTACGTTGATTGTAATAAACGAAAGGAACTCTCTGTCAATTAAGTGTTGTGTAAGGTCAAAAAAACTCAATAATCCATTTTTATATAACGTATGTTGATCATCAACGTTATAGGCCAAAGTGGTGTACTTTATTATTTTTACTGGTTTCCCATGAATGAAAGGCTTTATCCCAAATGGCCAAGCAAGAGCCAAAGTTCTTATCATAGTGAACTTTTTTTCGGCTATGATGAATTTGATGCTGGGCAGGGCTAATAAATATATGCTCTAAATAGCCAAAACTTATCCATATATGGCTATGACGTAAATTTGCCGCAGCTAAGTTAAAAAGAAAATTGAATAAATTAACCCCTAATATCTCAGCGAAACCAATTACTCCATCAAAGGAATACATAAATACTCCACTGACTACGCCCACCACTAACACCCCTCGGCAATTATTTAAAATATATTCAATACTATGCACCCTATAAAGTGTTAACGGCGTTAATACAGTCGCACTATGATGGATAGCATGATACTTCCATAAAAAAGGAATTTGGTGATATAACCAGTGAACAAAAAAGCGTGAGAAGTCTTCAATAAAAAAGAGTACCAAACTAAACGTTATCACTACATATTGATAAGGCCAATGCAAAAAGTCCCCAGATCCAAAACTCCCAAGAAAGACTCTATTGACATAAAGAGCAACCGTTAAACTTGATGCTAGCAATGGCACTATTAACAGTGTCTTTAACATATGATTGATCAATATCCATTGGTAATCTCTGTAACAGGAATGATTAAACCAATACTTTATAGAAAAAGTGTTTTTGATAAATAAATGTAATACATTTTTATTTTTCCACGTAAAAATAGTCCCAATGACAAAACCAGATAATAAATATAGCCAATAAGTACGTCGTTCTATATCAATAAAAAAGAATAAGGAAAGTATGAATTCAGGAAGTTGTTCGATAAAGGGAAAAGCCATGTTTGAGTTATTCAGCGTGAAAATTAAATTTTATCTTCAATAAAGTAAAAAATCAATTGATAATCTAAATGATTGTGATTATCATTTGTATATCAAGTTTAAAGAATTATATTCAAAGAGAAATTATGAACAAAGTACTACTTAATGGCCTTATAGTATCAACGATAGCGGTACTTGCTGCTTGTCAAAATGATTCCGAAGATTTAAAGACCGTTACTCATATTGCAGATAACCATGCTGATATCGCATATGCCGCTTATACTGATTCAAAAATAGCTGCATTGATATTACAAGAGAGTGTAAATACCTTTATTGATGAACCAACCGAAGATAACTTGCTAGCAGCAAAGGGTGCATATAAAGCTATCAGAGCCCCTTATCAACAATCTGAAATCATGCGATTTGACAGTATTATTACCGTGGGTGCAAACCTAGATGCTGATGGCGGACCAGCGAGTGTTGATGAGTGGGAGGGGCAAGTTAATGCTTGGCCATTAGACGAAAACCATATCATCACCATTATTGCAGGCAGTGAAGATATTGATGTTGAATTATTATTGAATCAAAACGGTGCTGATGATAATGATGCCAACGTAACAACGGGTATTCATGCCGTTGAATTTATGTTGTGGGGAAGCGATCTTAATGGTACTGACGCGGGCTCTGGTGAACGACCAGCAACCGATTTCGCTATCGATGGTACATGTGTAGATTCAGAATGTGAGCGCAGAGGTCAATACTTAAAGGCAGTAACCGATTTATTAGTTGGCGATTTAACGGTTATGACCGATGAATGGAGTCCTACTGCAAAAATAACCAGTGGTACGTTAGCGTATAATTTTGTTAATAGTCCGTTAGCGCTTGATTATATGGTGGGTTCTATGATCACTATGGCTACCGATGAGCTTGCTTCTGCTCGTATGGGATCAGGTTTAAGTTTAGGAGACCCTGAAGAAGAACATGATTGTTTTAGTGATTTAAGTCACCTTGCTATTTATCATAACTTCCAAGGTGTTAAAAATGTCTTTTATGGTACTTATGAATCTGTAACTTATAGTATTTCCGGTGCTAGTTTAGCTGTGTTAGTCAATAGTAAAAATGCGGCAACCTATGAAGCCATTGATACAGCATTAATAAGTATTGAAGATAAAATGGCTCAAATTTTAGCTGCAGGAGAACGTACAGAAAACCCTGTTAAATTTGACCAAATCATTGGTCAATCAAGTAATGGTGTTGAGCGATTAATTGCTGAAAATGCAGTAACAGAGTTAGTAGCTTTAGATACCGAATTAGAGTTAATGGCCGAAGTTTTAGCATTAAAAAATATAGATACAGAATTTGACGGAGATTAAACGTTACGGTTTATCCCATTAAAATTAAGGCCTGCTTGTGCAGGTCTTTTCGATCGATATTAATGTTCAGGAAATGTAATGCATAACATAGTAAATACAACTATTTCTCTACTCGCTATATGTTTACTTGCCTCCTGCGGTGGCGGAGACAATAATACAACGCCAGTACCTGTTGACGAAAACACACTTATTGCACCGGCTGTTCCCGTCGAAAATGAACATTTATCAGGAGGAGAGGCGAGCATTAAAAAAGTGCAATCGGATGCCTTTTCAGAAAATTCTAATAATATGGTATCGGTTGAAAGAAAAAAAATATTTAACCTAGGAGATGACTTTTTTAATAACCCTTGGGTTGAAGGTAGTGCTAGTACATCGTCTCGTGATGGTTTAGGTGGATTATTTAATAATAATGCCTGTCAAGATTGCCATATTCGTGACGGACGTGGTCATGCGCCTGTCGATGAAAATGATACTGATTTTGATAGCATTTTATTTAGAACCGCTACTACTAATATCGGCTTCGAAGATAAAGACCTAATTTTACAATCGCTTAAAGCAAATGTGCCAGATCGGTACTTTGGCGGTCAATTACAACAGCACGGAATATCGGGTGTATTACCTGAAGTGAATTTACAGGTAAATTATCAAGATAAAGTGGTCTCTTTTACCGATAATACCAGTGTAACTTTACGTGAACCAAATTGGACAATTACCAGTTATAACCCAGAGACGATTTTTGAAGCAGATACTGTATTTTCGGCACGAGTAGCACCTCCAATGATAGGTTTAGGTTTATTAGCCTTAATTTCAGAAGCCGATATTTTTAAAAAAGAAGATATAAATGACAACGATGCTGATGGCATTTCTGGTAAAGCAAATTACGTGTGGAGTGTAAATAGTCAAAAAGCTTTATTAGGGCGCTTTGGCTGGAAAGCTGGACAACCGACTATTTTAGAGCAAAGTGCCGGCGCTTTTGTGAATGATATGGGCCTAACTAATCGTTTACATAAGAAGGAAACGTGTACAGAAGAGCAAAGTGAATGTTTAACCGCGCCTAACGGCAACGGTGACAGTGTGAATGATTATGATTTTGAAGTATCAGACCCCATTCTAGATGCAATTGCCTTTTATAGCTCGCATCTAGCAGTACCCGAACGTCGTGATGCTTATTCCAAACAAGTACTTATCGGCAAAGCATTGTTCATGCAAGCGGGCTGTCAAGGTTGTCACACCGAAAGTTATACGACGATTATCGATCAAGATCAGCCTGAGCTTTCAGAGCAAACTATTTTTCCTTATACCGATATGTTATTGCATGACATGGGGGAAGACTTAGCGGATTTTACCCCTGAAAATGAACCTGCTTCAGCTAATATGTTATATGAATTTTTAGCGACAGCGACAGAATGGCGTACTCCACCTTTATGGGGATTAGGTTTAGCCAAAGTAGTTGATCCACAGGCAACGTTTTTACATGATGGTAGAGCAAACACGATTATGGAAGCGGTACTCTGGCATGGTGGTGAAGCTGAAAATGCGAAGAACAAGGTATTAGCATTTACTCAAGAAGAACGTGTAGCGTTGTTGGCTTTTTTAAATGATCTATGAGTATTATTTATAATATAGTTACAAGAGTCATAGTGGAATTGAAAAAATTATAACTTCTCCAGATGAAGTGGGCCTTGCGCAAAGCACCACTTTTTCGAGGCGTTAAAGAGTTTCTTTAACGCCTTTTTTATATACGGTATGTTATGAACACATGAATTTAAGAGAGTGGCTAAACTCTCCTTGTATCGTTGCTATTTGTTTATGTGATTTAAAAATAATGAAAGCTAACCTGAAGAGTTGGCTTAGGTTGTATTAAACACCACTAATTAATTGTTTTTTAATGATGCTACTCGATAATAATGCGGAGTTTTCGGGTAATGGAGTATGTCCTGCTAATAAGTAAATAACCTTCTGTCCATTTTCAGCAAGCTCAAGTGCATGTTGGAAGTTGATTAATATCGATGAGGTAATACTTTGTGGGTACTTCTCAGCATCACGGCGTATATACTCAATAAGATCAATATTAACGTCATCATCATAAAATACAGCATCAGCAAATTGCATTTCTCGATGTGTTTGCAGGGTTAATTTATCTGGATTACCGTCAAGGGTGTGGACAAAAACGATTTCACCTTCGGGTGGCGTAATCTCTTGCTTAATACTGGAAATAAGCTGTTGCTCAGCCTTTTGTATATTGCCTTGTAATATTTCTTCACCAATAGGCCCTCTTAATATGCTTTCCCAAAAGGTACGGCGATTTCGAAGCCCTTTGACTCTTGCTTTCACATGGTCACGAAATTTGAAACAAAAATCAGCTAGCTTGCCATAGCCATTGGGTAATGTTTTTTCAATTTGTTCTCGAAGCATTCTTAACAGTATCGGCGCACTACCAGAACTAGACATTGCGATAATCATGGGTGAACGATCAATAATCGCTGGCGTAATATAGGTACAAAGCTCTGGCTGATCTACGACATTAGTTAAAATGTTGAGAGGCTGAGATTCAGCTGCAACCGCTTTATTTATATCACCATCGTCGGTAGCTGCTATGACTAAGTTAATACCGGTTAAATGCCCAGCTTGATAGTTATGATCTAACCAACGTAGATCATGTGTATTAACCAAACGCTGAACACTCATTGATAAGCTCTCAGCCATAACGGTAATGTTGGTTGTACTTTTCAGTAATAATTCAATTTTACGTGCCGCGACATCACCGCCGCCAATAATCATCGCAGAGATGTTGTTAGCATCAAGAAAAATGGGAAAATATTTCATTTAAATAACCTATATTGTTTTCATAGTCTCTGATATATATTTGTTAATATGATCAACGCTTAAGACGGGAGTGACAAAAGCGTTTCACTAATGGCTAAACCATTACTGTCGCCATATATAAAATGTCCTGGAATAAAATGAAGTCCAGCAAAGGTGATGGGCGTATTAACTTCACCGATACCTAGCTTTTCGGTTTTGATAGGGCAGCACCCCAATGCTTTAACACCTAATTCTAGTGTCGCAATAGTGCCTGCATCACGAATACAACCATTAATAACAATACCTTGCCAGCCGTTTTCAACCGCTTTTTCAGCAAGCATATCACCTAAAAGTGCATGAGTAAGACTTGCTTTACCGTCTACAACCATCACTTTACCTGTACCATCGGTATCAACCAAGGCTTTAACTTTTGAATTGTCATTAAAACAATCAACAGTAACTATTTCCCCATAGAATATTTTATTTTTACCATAATCGGTAAATAGCGGTTGAGCCAATGTTAATGCGTTAGGGTAAATGTCATATAAATCAGGGAGAAGATCGAGCATTGAAGAATTCCTTATGGGCCGAATAGAATATTATACTTGTAGTAAATACTCTATCAGAAGTCTATGTGGGTATTAAGGAAAAATGCTAAACTAGTGAAAAATTTATAGTGAGAACTTTTCATGCCTTGGATACAACTTCGCTTGAGTGCGAATGAAGAAACATCAGAAAAATATAGCGATTGGTTAAGTGCTTGTGGCGCTCAAGCCGTAACCTTCATCGACGCTCAAGATACCCCTATTTATGAGCCTCTTCCGGGTGACGAAGTTATCTATTGGCATAATACCGTGGTGATGGGCTTATTCGATGCCAGCCATGATATGGACAAAACAATTACTTATCTGAGAAGCATTCATCCCGATAGGAATGACATGGCTTATAAATTAGAGCAACTTGAAGATAAAGATTGGGAAAGAGAATGGATGGACAACTTCCATCCGATGAAATTCGGTGATCGTTTATGGATTTGCCCAAGCTGGCGTGACGTACCTGACCCCGATGCAGTAAATGTAATGCTTGATCCAGGTTTAGCATTCGGTACCGGTACCCATCCAACAACTGCATTATGCTTAACGTGGTTAGATGGTTTAGATTTAGTGGGAAAAACCGTGGTTGATTTTGGCTGTGGCTCAGGTATTTTATCGCTGGCGGCACTCAAGTTAGGCGCTAAAAAAGTTATTGGTATTGATATCGACCCACAAGCATTACAAGCAAGTAAAGCAAATGCTGAACGCAATGGTATTGAAGACCGTTTAGCGCTTTTTTTACCCAAAGACCAACCCAATCTTAAAGCTGATGTAGTCGTAGCCAATATTTTAGCAGGTCCATTACGTGAATTAGCGCCAACAATTATTGAGTTTGTTGCACCAAATGGCCAACTTGCATTGTCGGGTGTTTTAGAAGAACAAGCGAATGAACTGCAAAATATTTATGGTCAGTGGTGTGAGATGGATGCCATTGCAGTACAAGATGAGTGGGTTCGTCTTTCAGGTAAAAAAAATTAGTCAAAATTCCTGTTATTATTTGAGCAGTATTCGTTAGCTATTTGTACAAATTCTGCTCACATCAATAGTTTGCAAAAAGTCAATATTAAAAAAGCAAAAAAAAGCAAAAATTGTTCAATTTATATGCTTTTCAATTCCCTAAAAAACACGTAAACTTAGCGCCCTTTTGAATAGTAGCTCAAAAAAACAGCAACATGAATATAGGTTCGTATACTTTATCAAATAATGTAATGCTTGCTCCGATGGCCGGAATAACTGACCAACCTTTTCGACAACTGTGTTGTCAAATGGGAGCAGGGTTAGCCGTATCAGAAATGATTTCGTCTAATCCCAAAGTATGGCATACCGAAAAATCTAAACGACGAAGTATTCATAGTGAATTTGCAGGTATTCGTTCGGTACAAATTGCCGGTTCAGATCCTGAAGAGTTAGCGTTTGCTGCTAAAGTTAATGTTGAAAATGGCGCACAAATTATAGATATCAATATGGGCTGTCCTGCTAAGAAGGTCAATAAAAAGCTCGCGGGTTCTGCTCTACTAAAAGAACCTAAACTGGTTGAAGAGATTGTGCGAAGTGTTGTTGATGCGGTAAACGTGCCAGTGACACTAAAAATTCGTACTGGCTGGTGTGAAAATACACGCAACGGTATTGAAATTGCTAAAATTGCTGAACACAATGGTATTCAGTCTTTAGTCGTTCATGGCCGCACACGAAATGATTTTTATAAAGGTGATGCGGAGTACGAAACGATAAAAGCTATTAAGCAGGCGGTCAGTATTCCCGTTGTAGCTAATGGTGATATTACCAGCGCAATAAAAGCCGCGCAGGTATTAAATTTTACTGGGGCTGATGCCGTAATGGTAGGTCGTGGTGCCCAAGGGAAACCTTGGATTTTTCGAGAGATTAACCATTTCTTGAAAACGGGTGAACATTTGTCTGCCCCCTCATTGGAAGAGATTTGTCCGATAGTTATCGGGCATGTAAAGGATTTGCACAATTTTTATGGTGACTTTATGGGTGTCCGTTTTGCTCGTAAGCACGTTGCTTGGTATATGCTCGCGTATGACCAGGAGAAAAAATTTCGTTCTGTTTTTAATGCATTAGAGTCAACTACCGATCAAGTTGACGCATTAGAACTGTATTTTGATAATTTAAATTAACTAGAAAGAGTCTGAACTTTATGTTTGAACAAAATATTTCATCACCATTCGTTACTGGCAAAATCCAAACTCAAGCTGAGTATTCTCCATTACGTACTCAAGCTAAACAAGCGATCAGTAACTACTTATCACAATTAAATGGTAATGATGTAGATGATATGTACGACCTTGTACTTTCTGAAATCGAAGCGCCAATGTTAGAAGAAGTTATGAAGTATACACGCGGTAATCAAACACGCGCTGCCAACTTATTAGGTATCAATCGCGGTACTTTACGTAAGAAGTTAAAAAAATACGGCATGAACTAAAAATAAGACAGGTTGTTCCTGTCAATTGAAAGCACCCTAGGGTGCTTTCTTTATTTCTAGCTAAGGGGTTTTCTTAAGCTAGCTGCTCTTTACGAGTAGGGGATTTATCTCAACAAAGATAATTGCCAAGGACAAATGTCAACGGCCAGACAATTAAACTAACTTTAAGGTTAACAATAAAGCAATGGATACTCCACGCCCAATCAAACGTGCATTATTAAGTGTTTCTGATAAAACAGGTATTGTCGATTTCGCTCGTAGTTTAGCGCAAAAAGGTGTTGATATTTTATCAACCGGCGGCACAGCAAAGTTATTAGCTGATAATGGTATACAAGTTACTGAAGTTTCTAAATACACAGGTCATCCTGAAATCATGGACGGCCGCGTAAAAACACTTCATCCAAAAGTTCATGGCGGAATTTTAGCTCGCCGTGGTATTGATGAAGCCGTTATGACTGAAAACGATATTAGTGCTATAGATATTGTTGTCGTTAACCTTTACCCATTTGCTAACGCCGTTAGTGATGAAAACTGTACCTTAGAAAATGCTATCGAAAATATCGATATCGGTGGACCAACAATGGTTCGCGCTGCAGCAAAGAATCATAAAGATGTAACCATTGTCGTTAATGCCCAAGATTATGATCGTGTATTAGCAGAAATGAATACAAATAATGATTCATTAACTTACAAAACTCGTTTTGATCTAGCTATTGCCGCCTATGAGCACACCGCTGCTTATGATGGAATGATCGCAAATTACTTTGGTAAAATGCTTAGCGCCCACGGCAATGAAAATGCTGAAGTTAACTTTAAAGAGAAAAACAAATTTCCACGTACCTTTAACAGTCAGTTTATTAAAACTGAAGATTTACGTTACGGTGAAAACTCTCACCAAGATGCCGCTTTTTATGTTGAAGCGAATGCACAAGAAGCTTCTGTTTCAACCGCTAAGCAACTTCAAGGTAAAGCCCTTTCTTACAACAACATTGCTGACACGGATTCAGCTTTAGAGTGTGTTAAAGAATTTGACGAGCCAGCGTGTGTTATCGTAAAACACGCTAACCCTTGTGGTGTTTCAATTGGCGACAATATATTAGCTGCTTATGAAGGGGCTTATAGAACAGATCCTACGTCAGCATTTGGTGGCATAATCGCATTTAACCGTGAATTAGATGCAGACACAGCCGAAGCTATTGTTTCTCGTCAATTTGTGGAAGTTATTATTGCGCCAAGTGTTTCCGAAGCGGCTGCACAAATTGTTGCTGCTAAGCCTAACTTACGTTTATTAGAATGTGGTGAATGGTCTACAAAAACTACTGAATTTGATCTTAAACGTGTAAACGGTGGTTTATTAGTTCAAGACAGAGATCAAGGCAAAGTAACTCGTGACGAATTAAAAGTAGTGACCAAGCGTCAACCTACGACAGATGAAATGCGTGATTTACAATTTTGTTGGAAAGTAGCGAAATACGTAAAATCAAATGCTATTGTTTATGTTAAAAATAGCATGACTATCGGTGTTGGTGCAGGTCAAATGAGCCGCGTTTACTCTGCAAAAGTTGCCGGTATTAAAGCTGCTGATGAAAACTTAGAAGTTAAAGGTTCAGTCATGGCATCAGATGCATTTTTCCCATTCCGTGATGGTTTAGATGCCGCCGCTGAAGCTGGAATTACTGCCGTTATTCAGCCGGGTGGTTCAATGCGTGATAATGAAGTTATTGCGGCTGCCGATGAACACAATATTGCTATGGTGTTCACAGGAATGCGTCACTTCCGCCATTAAGTAGGTTTGCTTGTGGTTGGTTAAATAAAATTATTCGTTGGAAGTGCTCACGTAGATAAACTACGCTCCGCGCTTCCGCCTTTAATTTTCACTAACCCGCTTAAAGCATTTCCAATTAACTGCTTTATTATCCTTGTTGATAAAATGTTACATTTCAACAAGGCTAAACCCCTTTATTTTATCTCCCTTATCTGTTTCTTCTTTTAAAATCTGCTATAACATGTCGAGTTAACCTTTATTCTTGATATGGAAAAGCAAATGAAAACAATAAAAACTTTACTGTCTGCCTCAATCATTAGTCTGTCACTTGCCAGTGTCTCTTACGCTGAACAAACAAGTAAACCTATGGCTAATCTACAATTAGAGCAAGCTGTTGCTAGTGAAAATAGATCGGCGGCTAATAAAATGCGTGATCAATATCGTCATCCAAAGCAAACCTTAGAATTTTTTGGTTTTAATCCATCAATGACTGTTGTTGAAATTACCCCTGGTGGCGGTTGGTACACTGAAATTTTAGCTCCGGCGCTAAAGGGTAAAGGTAAATTAATTGGCGCGCATTACCCCGATACGGGTGAAGACAACTATTACAGCAATTCGCGTAAAAAATTAGTAAAAAAATTGGCTAACCACAAGATGTTTAGTGAAGTTGAGTTATCAAATTTTGTGCCAAAGAAAGCAAGTGAATTGGCGCCTGCAGGTACCGCCGATATGGTCCTTACTTTCCGTAATTTACATAACTGGGGAGAAGAGGGCGTAAGCCAAGTATTCATTGATGCATTTAAAGCATTAAAAGCTGGCGGTATTTTAGGTGTTGTTGAACATCGCTTACCTAAAGGCGCAACAGCTAACGATATGAATAGCGGCTATGTTTCTGTGGAGAAGACAATTGCACAAGCTGAAGCTGCTGGATTTACTTTTATTGCCAGTAGTGAAGTAAATGCTAATGCTAAAGACAAAGCAAGTTATGAAAAAGGTGTCTGGACATTACCTCCTTCACTTGCATTGAAAGATAAAGAGAGAGAAAAATATTTAGCCATCGGAGAAAGCGATCGTATGACGTTAAAATTTACAAAAGTAGCTAAATAATCTTAAGACTTGCGTCATAACTTCCCTTATAATGGCGCAAGTTTTTTAGCATATTTTCAAGTAAATAAAGTAGGGTTAAGATAAATGAATGTTTTAGTAATAGGTAGTGGTGGTCGTGAACATGCACTCGCATGGAAAGCAGCACAATCAGCACAAGTAGAAAAAGTATTTGTTGCACCAGGTAATGCTGGTTCAGCAACAGAGCATAAAGTAGAAAATGTTGCCATATCTGCTGGCGATACTGCTGCACTAGTCGACTTTGCTAAAACTCAGAACATTGCCCTTACGATTGTTGGTCCGGAGCAGCCGCTTGTTGACGGCGTCGTTGATGCTTTCCAAGCGGAGGGTTTAACTATTTTTGGTCCTAGTGCTAAAGCGTCACAACTTGAAGGTTCAAAAGCATTTACTAAAGACTTTTTAGCTCGTCACAACATTCCAACGGGTTGGTACCAAAACTTTACTGAAATAGAACCTGCATTAGCATATGTTCGAGAAAAAGGTGCACCTATTGTTATTAAAGCTGATGGCTTAGCAGCAGGTAAAGGCGTTATTGTCGCGATGACATTACCCGAAGCGGAAGATGCGATTAAAGACATGCTTGCAGGTAATGCTTTCGGTGATGCAGGGCACCGTGTTGTTATAGAAGAATTTCTAGATGGTGAAGAAGCTAGTTTCATTGTTATGGTTGATGGCAAAAACGTCTTAGCTATGGCAACGAGTCAAGACCATAAACGTGCTTATAACAATGATGAAGGACCTAATACTGGCGGAATGGGAGCTTATTCTCCTGCGCCGGTAGTAACTCCAGAACTTCATCAACGTATTATGAATGAAGTTATTTATCCTACTGTCCAAGGCATGTCAAAAGAAGGCGCACCCTATAGCGGTTTCTTATACGCCGGATTGATGATCGGCGCATGTGGCACACCAAAAGTTATCGAATATAACTGTCGATTTGGTGACCCTGAAACACAACCTATTATGATGCGTTTAAAGTCTGATATCGTAGCGTTATGTTTATCAGCTTGTGCGGGCGAATTAGATAAAGCAACGATAGACTTTGATCCACGTCCTGCTGTAGGTGTTGTACTTGCCGCTGGCGGCTATCCAGGAAGTTATAGTAAAGGTAAAGTTATTTCAGGCCTGAAAACTAATACGCACCCAGACAGAAAAACTTTCCATGCTGGAACGGCTCAAGTTAATGGCGACATAGTAACGTCCGGTGGACGTGTGCTTTGTGCTACTGCATTAGGTGAATCAGTCACAGAAGCTCAGAAATCCGCTTACGCATTATTACATGAAATTAATTGGGAAGAAGTGCAATTTAGAACTGATATTGCCTATCGAGCTATTGCTAGAGAGCAAAGCTAACTTATATATTTTAAGCGTTTAAACAAAAGCCTCTTTTAAGAGGCTTTTTTATTAACTAAAATTACTGGATCATTAGAGGATCTTCAAAGATAAATTTAATTGATCTTTGTAATATAAATACCAATAGAATAAGAAAAAACCAAATAAAGAACAAGTATGGTTGAATAAAGACCAATAAAACTACGGGTTGTACGTTAATTGCTCGAACAAATCTTTATTTCAAAGTTATGACAAAAAAGGGTTGACGCCCAGCGAGAAATGTCTAGAATGCGCTCCAGTTCCAAGGGGTGACCCAAAGGGCTGTTTTGATAAGTTAACTTCTCTTTATAAGAGCTAAAGAGTTAACTTAACGTTTTAAAATGAAATCTGAATTAACTTCAAATTAAATTAAATAAAACGTTGACATCGAAACAGA
>NZ_JACGUX010000060.1:0-1377 GCF_014076915.1 Colwellia sp. MB02u-14 | reverse complement strand
TAACGAATGATATGGACTCCCCTACTAACGGCATCTATGTGCCATATTGAAAGTGTAAGCATTCAATCAAAGGAGAGTCCATATGTCTTTAATTAAAGTCGTTGGCATCGATTTAGCCAAACTTGTTTTCAGTATTCATGGTGTAGATGAACATAGCAAGTGTAAATTACGTAAAACTATCAAACGAAACAACCTGTTAGCTGAAGTTGCAAAGTTACCACTCTGCATTATCGGTATGGAAGCCTGCTCTGGTGCGCATTACTGGGCAAGAGAATTTACCAAGCTCGGTCATGATGTTCGTATCATGGCGTGTAAGTTTGTTATCCCCTACCGACAAAATGAAAAAAATGATGCTAATGACGCTGAAGCTATTTGTGAAGCAGTTACTCGTCCAAAAACGCGATTCGTTAGTATAAAAAGCGAAGAACAACAAGCCGTTCTTTGCTTACATCGCATTCGACAAGGCGCAATAAAGGATAGAACAGCACGAATAAACCGATTAAGAGGGTTACTCGCTGAATTCGGCATCATCATGCCTAAAGGTCGTTATTCTGCACAAAGCGCCATTCCTGGTATCTTGGAGGATGGTGAAAACAATTTACCTTTCATTGCTCGTGAATTACTCAATGATTTATGGCAAAGCATCAAAGGTTTAAATGATGAAATACTCAAATACGATAGAAAGTTACACGCACTAGCGAACCAAATGAAAGACGCTAAACGGTTAATGAGTATTCCTGGTATTGGGGAAATAACCGCTACCGCAGTAGTTGCAACGGTTAATGACGCTAAGCACTTTGACACTAGTCGTTCCTTTGCCGCATGGATTGGTTTAGTACCAAGACAATACTCTACGGGCGGTGTTGCTCGGTTAGGTCACATTAGCAAACGAGGCGAAAAGCATATTCGTACCTCACTGATTCATGGCGCAAGAGCCGTTATTGCTAATTGTAAAAACAAAACCGACAGAACCAGTTTGTGGATAAAAGACCTTGTTGAGCGACGAGGATTTAAACGAGCGACTGTTGCATTGGCCGCTAAAAACGCCCGATTAATTTGGGCACTGTTACACTCAGAAAAAGAATATCAGGTAGATTATGTAAAATAACTTTTTATGAAGTAAAGAGGTTAAACCAAACGGTTAACCCCACCGAGTCTGTGCATTAGCAATTGACGATAACACGGTCAGACCGAGAGCAAGAAAGCCTGTTTAGTAAGGAAGTGTTCGTAACACTGTTTAACGAATGAGGCATTGCTCAAGCGCAAATCATCAGGGCGATAGCGTAACAAAGCTAATAAACGCCGAATGTAGAGCTGCTGTCAGATCTTCTTGTTGTAAGAGATGCTATTGCTTGACAAAGGGGAGTCCATGTAGCC
>NZ_JACGUX010000059.1:0-7036 GCF_014076915.1 Colwellia sp. MB02u-14 | reverse complement strand
ACTAATCGATTGATAAATGGATTGGTCCAACTATAAGCCATTCAAGCAGGACAAATAACAGTTGGCTATTTGCTCCTTCGTCGCTTATTTTAGCCAACTATCATTTGCCTCTTAATGGGGCGTTAGGTTTCCTTATATATGAAGCATCGGAAATATCCAATTGAATGGAGTCTTATCGGAGTAGCTATATTAGTTGCTGTTATCTCTGTAATCGCAGATTATTATTCAACTGATTATAATTGGTTTGCTCGTTCGGGTTCTGTAGTTGTTCTTTTGGCTGCATTTGTAGAGTTTAAGATCTCTTCACACATATACGAAGACATCCAACGAGCTCAATTTATGCAATCAAAAATAAATATGTCTATCCCGCTTAAAGCAAAACCAACTAAACCAAGACGCAATGTTTCGTTTGCGGCTCATATATTACTGGTTGTAGGCACAATTATATGGGGTTACGGTGATCTAATCTGGTCTTAAAACCTAACAAGGCGTTCAAACGGACAAAAAACAGTTGGCTGTTTCACTCCGTTCACAATTTTAGCCAACAATTTTTTGCCGCTTAACGTGGCGTTATGTGTATCTAGGAAGTCTGCAAATATGGAGTTTTTGGATGGAATGACTGTAAACGAAAGACTGTTCGCTCTAAAGAAAATGGATAGTTTTGATCAAGCGATAGTTTCAGGCAACAAAGAGGTAGCGATTAAGATTTTAGAGGTTTGTGAACTATCTAACGAAACTGCAAAATCTACGGTTACAGAAATACTTAAAAGTCCTAAAAGTTTTGGTTACTCTTTAAATTAATGTTGTCATAATAGTGCTTGGTTATCATACACATAACAAGGCGTTCAAACGGACAAAAAACAGTTGGCTGTTTCACTCCGTTCACAATTTTAGCCAACAATTTTTTGCCGCTTAACGTGGCGTTATGCGGCATTGCGAATTCGATTAAATGTAATTGTGGTAGTTGCCTTTCCTTTATCTTGGTTATTTACGCGTAATTAAATCTATTTTAGTTTTTGGTTAAATAGTTTTTCGCCAAAGTAGGTAAGTGGTAAATTAACTTTTCATTAGTGGCTCAAAATTCACGGTTTAGTGTGTCGCAATGCTGTGAGTTTTTTTAATGTGCATTTTATGTCGCTAATATTTATATAAATTGTGCAGTTTGTGGTAATGTAAAAATCGCATAACAAGGCATTCAAACGGACAAAAAAAAGTTGGCTGTTTTCACTTCGTTCAACATTTTAGCCAACAATTTTTTGCCGCTTAATGTGGCGTTATGTGTAAAGGGTTCTCAATCAAATATCTCATTCTTATCATTTGCGTAATACTGTGGATTGTTAAATTTTTTGCATGGTTCACACCGACTAATACCCTAGTTGCTAATGGATTCGGTGCTCTAACTATATTTGATTTAGTGGTTTCTTTTACTTTTGGTTTGTTAGTGTCATTCTATGTGTATAAAACTAGACTAAGTTACAGCAATAAATATCTATTTTGGTCTAATCAAATTTTAAGTTTTGCTTTGGTTTTACCGTCTGTTGGAGTTGTTTTTATGGCTTTCTATGCTGTTTTTGTTCTAGGTGCGTAATTACACATAACAAGCTGTTCAAGCGGGACAAATAACAGTTGGCTAGTTTCGCTCCGCTTCACATTTTAGCCAACTACAATTTGCCCCTTAACAGGGCGTTATATTGCACGAGGAGGTTAGGTGAATTTCGTCAATAATATCGAAAACTCTTTTTATCCTGAGATATACTCCCAATCACTTTCACTAAATACTGATTTGAGTTTATGTCTGTTTAAAAAGGTTAAATTAGCCAGATACGTTTTAGCTGTTAAAGGTTTTGATTCAAACCTAGATATTAAAACTCAAATTGCAAACGCTCGTAAATCAATTAGGCAGCAAACTTCAGCTATGTGGCTTTTTAAAGAAATTGGTGCTTACATTGTATTTGTTTGCGATGAACTCCCTGATTTAAAAGAGTCCCAATTAGAAATAGATCGTACAGGGTTTCATGCAGTTATAGTTCAAGGAGTTCACTTGGTTTCAAAGTCCGGCGTTCACTTATTTAACCACACTAAGTGGCGGAATTATTCGTTCGGAGATACTGAAAGTATTGCTTCAAGGCTAGTGAGTAGTGCAATATAACAAGCCATTCAAGCAGGACTTTTAACAGTTGGCTAGTTCCGCTTCGCTTCACATTTTAGCCAACTATCAAAAGCCTCTTAATGGGGCGTTATGCGGCATTGCGAATTCGATTAAATGTAATTGTGGTATTTGTCTTTATCTTGGTTATTTACGCGTAATTAAATCTATTTAGGTTTTTGGTTAAATAGTTTTTCGCCAAAGTAGGTAAGTGATAAATTCACTTTTCATTAGTGGCTCAACATTCACAGTTTATTGTGTCGCAATGCTGTGAGTTTTTTTAATGTGCATTTTATGTCATTAATATTTATATAAATTGTGCAGTTTGTGGTAGTGTAAAAATCGCATAACAAGGCATTCAAACGGACAAAAAACAGTTGGCTGTTTTCACTTCGTTCAACATTTTAGCCAACAATTTTTTGCCGCTTAATGTGGCGTTATGCGCATTAATTAATTTCCAGCTAGTTTAGAAAACTATATATAAAGAGAGTTCTGCAATATGTGGTCTATTTTCAACATCATTTCAAATCTTTGGTTATTGGCATTCATCCCGCTTCTATTAATAATATTTTTGTCTCGTTTGTTCATAACTGCATCAAGAAATTATTTCAGTATTAAAAGAATTTTTATAGCAGCATCAATTTGGGTTGTCTCAGGGATATGCTTTTATATTATGGGTTCTCTAGAAAGCACTAATAGTCTAGGAATGGTATTTTTCAAAGTTTATGCTGCAATGGGTATTGTTTCAATTGCCGTGTTGTTTTTGCCCATCAAAGCACTAAAAAATAGCAGCAAAACAGGTTCAAATCATAGTAATATCGGCGCATAACAAACGGCTCAAACGGACAAATGTTCGCTGTCACCTTTTATGCAAAGAAACGCATAAAAGCCGCCATCAAAAATTTGCACGGTTAGCCGGGCGTTATACGTAAAAAGGAGTTTCAGTGCTTAAAAATATTTCCTTAGCATCACTAATCTCATGTGTTGCACTAGTCTGCACATCAATTGGTTTTATAGTTGGGTTTCTAGTCAAAGGCCCTGCCGATGATTACATTGATACCTTTTCTAAAGAAAGGATGATTAATCCAATTGAAACGTTGGTGGCTTTCCAAGAAATGGAAATGTACTCTGCGCAGCCATATTCAGTATTTAAATTTCTATCTGATGCCATATCCGATTATGAAAATGGAGAAACGGAGTTCGATACACCAACATATCTAGCTCTATACATGAACTTGATGGTTCCCGATATGGAAAAATACTGTTCCGGTTTCTACGAACTTGGCAAGGTAAAGCAAGATTGTTTGGATTCAATTAACAAAGCTAAGGAACAATTCTCCCGATATGATCCACGTATAACAAAGCGTTCAACACGGACTCCGTAATGCTGTCACCTTTTTCGCAAAAACACGCAAAAAAGTCGCCATCATTACTACGCCGGTTAACGCGGCGTTAGGAGACTTGATTAAATGAGCGTAGGTTCGCAGATTGAAAAATTCTATCAAGAGGTATCAGAAAAGCAATATTTATGGTTTGGTGAATTCCCAGACGGAACAATGCTTGAGTTTGATGTTTCTGATAACCGAGTATCTCTTCCTGTTTGGTCTTCTAAATCTAGAATCGTTAGATTGAAAAAATTAAATTCAGATTTATTATCTGAAATCGAACCCAGAGAAATGTCTTGGGAAAACTTTAAAGAACATATGGTTCCGATTCTAGAAGACAAAAACCGACTAATTAATCTAAACTTGAGCGGTAAAAACTTAACAGGTTTTGATTTAGAAATTAGTTCTTTAATTAGAAACTTAGAGGCTCGCATAAGCGTCTCCTAAGCTATTCAAGACGGACGCTAAACAGTTGGCTAGCTTCGTTCCTCGCATTTTAGCCAACAATTTATCGCCGCTTAATAGGGCGTTAGGTGAATTTCAGGTTTGGGTATATGGATGAACATTAAAACAAAATTACTTTTTATATTTTTATTTCCCTTTAGTTTGTTTGCTAATGATGTTCTTGTTGGTAAAACAGAGCTCGGAACTGAATTTAAATTATCAAAAGCAGAATGGCCAATTGTCTTTAGGTGTAAACACTATGGTGGCCCTCAATCGGGTAAATTTATGTTTAGCCTTAGAAAGAAAAATACTGAGTCATTGGCATTAGAAAACGCTTGGCTTATATTTCCTGATCATAGTGGTTATGCAGGTGAACTCTATCGTAATGGGCTGGACTGGCGCTTTGATTGGACTGATAGGAAATCAGAAAATAGATTCACAATCAGCATTAAACGAGGCGGAGAAGGTTATTATTATGATTGGGGGTTGGCTAAAGCTGACGGAACAATGACGGCTACCCGAACTGCGACTTGTGAATAATTCACCTAACAAGAACTTAAAGTCGGACACTGAAACAGTTTGCTGTGTTTCGTACCTCAACAATTATAGCAAACTATTTTTGCGCCGCTTAAGTTGGCGTTATGTTTTTCTCAAGTGTTGTGGAATAAATGGATTTAGCTAAATATCAAAAAATAGAAGTATGTGTATTGGGTTTAATAGCACCAGTATTACTACTCACTTACACTATTTTATTATTGCTCTCCGGTGAAGCTGTTTTTTGGGGGCGTAGTTCAACCATCATCTATCATTCTAACGAAGCATATTTTGTGTCACTGCTTTGGTTTGGTGTGTCTGGTAGTATGTTTAGTCATTTCTTCCTCCGGCCATTAAAATTGTTATCGCAAGTCTCGCGTAAGTTAATCTTATATATTTCAATGCTTTTACTTTGTTCTGGTTTATTGTCTGCAATAGTTTTAGTATAAAAAACATAACAAGAAATTAAACAAGGACAAAAAACAGTTGGCTTTTTGTTCACTACGTTCACCTATTTTAGCCAACCATTTTTTGCCTGTTAATTGGGCGTTATACGGCATTGCGAATTCGATTAAATGTAATTGTGGTAGTTGCCTTTTCTTTATCCTGATTATTTACGTGTAATTAAATCTATTTCAGTTTTTGGTTAAATAGTTTTTCGCCAAAGCAGGTAAGTGGTAAATTCACTTTTTATTAGTGGCTCAAAATTCACGTTTTGGTGTGTCGCAATGCTGTGTTTTTTAAATGTTTATTTTATGTCGTTAATATTTATATAAATCATGCGGTTTGTGGTAATGTAAAAATCGCATAACAAGGCATTCAAACGGACAAAAAACAGTTGGCTGTTTCACTCCGTTCACATTTTAGCCAACAATTTTTTGCCGCTTAATGGGGCGTTATGCTCTTAAGCCTGATGGTCAGGTTTATATTATCTAAAGTTTATTAAAGGGAATTATTATGCTTTTGTTTCACATCATCGCAGGTTCATTTGTACTATTATTTGGTATAGGCGCTTTGATCTTCTCTAAAGGAGAAAAATTACATAGGTATAGTGGTAATTTATTTTTCTTTTCATTGTTACTAATGGCAGGAAGTGGGGCCTATTTTGCCGATGACCCTACGATCGCTATTTCATCTGTGTACTTCGCTTCAACAGCATGGGTTATAGTTCTGATGCCAGAAAAGAAAATAGGTGTTTTTGACATAGTAGCGTTTATTGTCATTTCAGTTATAAGTGCGAATTTCTTTTATGCTGCAATCACTTCAGAACCAGGCTTCATGGTTACTATGTTTTATATATTTGGAAGTGTTGCTTTACTTGCAGCACTTCTCGATTTGAATATGATTATACGTGGTGGAATATCTGGTGCTCATCGTATTGCGCGACATCTGTGGCGTATGTGTTATGCATTACTAGGAGCGGTACTTTCCTTTGTTGCGAATACATCAGATAAATGGCCTAATTTCATTGATGCAAACTTACCGATTTATTTGTTAATTGTAATAATTTTTTATTGGCTAATTCGCGTATTATTTACGAAGTGGTTTGACAAAAGAAAAGATGTAATTGGGAAGGGTTCTACTCTTTTAAGTGGTAAGTTGAGTCAATAGATATAGAGCATAACAAGCCATTCAAGCAGGACTTTTAACAGTTGGTTAGGTTTCGCTTCGCTTCACATTTTAACCAACAATTAAAAGCCTCTTAATGGGGCGTTAGAGCTATAGATCAATTTCTGGAGATGTAATGGATAATAGAGATGAGTTAATACGTTTTACTAAAAAGGGGATCGGTTTTCCATTTGCTGGATTAATCGTAATGTGCCTTTGCGCTTTAGTCATTAATTTTCTCCCACAAAGGCAGGCTTTGATAATGGTTATCTTTGCTACTGGTAGTACATTTCCAATAGCTTTCTTTATATCAAAAATATTCAAAGTTAATCCATTTGCTAAATTCCCGCCATTATCAAACTTGGC
This sequence comes from Colwellia sp. MB02u-14, assembly GCF_014076915.1. Classification (NCBI taxonomy): domain Bacteria; kingdom Pseudomonadati; phylum Pseudomonadota; class Gammaproteobacteria; order Alteromonadales; family Colwelliaceae; genus Colwellia; species Colwellia sp. MB02u-14. Next base: position 553 of record NZ_JACGUX010000059.1, on the reverse strand, counting down.
CACAGTTTTAGCCTGTGCTCAATTTTTATATTGGCCAGTGCTTATCTTAGTACTTCAATTAATTCCCAATTGGTTTCCATTCGTTTTAGCTATTCTTTTTGGCTCTCATTTCATTCCTTTTGGATGGCTTTATAAAAGTAAAGCTTATTACTTTTTAGGTTTTGCTATGCCTGCTGTAGGATGTGTAATGGCTTTTGGAGGGAGCGAGTTTTCTTATACATATACTTTTTTAGCTCTTATCCCTCTGTATTTGCTTACGTGTTTACTTCTTCTTAAAGAGAATTCAACAGTCAAATATGCAGTAATATAGCCCTAACAAGGCGTTCAAACGGACAAAAAACAGTTGGCTGTTTCACTCCGTTCACAATTTTAGCCAACAATTTTTTGCCGCTTAACGTGGCGTTATACGCACATGGAGTGTTTGTGATAATTATTGCTGTTTTTATTTTACTTTTTACATCTTTTCAATCTATAGCTGGATTGCCCCCTGAAATAAGTTTTGAGCAGGCATCTCTTCTAGGAATCAATGTTAGCTTAAAGGGAGACTTAGGCG
>NZ_JACGUX010000058.1:0-3719 GCF_014076915.1 Colwellia sp. MB02u-14 | reverse complement strand
AATTTATCGTAATCAACTATATCTTCATTGGCTAATACATTTGTTGAAAGACAAGTAATTAAAACAGCTACGATTGATATAAATTTATTCATTTGTGCTCCTTAGTATGAGATTCACATAACGCCACATTAAGCGGCAAAAAATTGTTGGCTAAAATGTTGAACGAAGTGAAAACAGCCAACTGTTTTTTGTCCGTTTGAATGCCTTGTTATGCGACTTTTAGATTACCATAAACCGCATAATTATATAAATATTAAAAACATAAAATGCACATTTAAAAAACTCACAGCATTGCGACACACTAAACCGTGAATTTTGAGCCACGAATGAAAAGTGAATTTACCACTTACCTACTTTGGCGAAAAACTATTTAACCAAAAACTGAAATAGATTTATTTACACGTAAATAACCAAGATAAAAAAAAGACAACTACCACAATTACATTTAATCGAATTCGCAATGCCGCATAACGCCCCATTAAGAGGCAAATAATAGTTGGCTAAAATAAGCGACGAAGGAGCAAACAGCCAGCTGTTATTTGTCCTGCTTGAATGGCTTGTTATATGCCTGATACGACTTTATAACCCTTCTCTTTGCTATAAGTTAGCATGAAAACCTTTTTAATTGGGTCATTATATTGAGCGTGACTGGCAACAATCTCATAGCCTGTTTTTTTACAATTAACTTCCTCAATGAACCAACTACCATTTAGAAACTCAGTGATAAGAGTTTTACCATTGATACTTAACTCATGAACTACGTGTTCGAAACCTTTTGTCTTTAGTACCAATTTATAATCGAGATATTTACAATCAAACTGACTTGTTGAAGCAGAGGAATTAAATGCGATGAACGATAACATTATAAGCAAAAATTTCACACGAACTCCTTAGGCATATAACGCCCCATTAAGAGGCAAATGATAGTTGGCTAAAATAAGCGACGAAGGAGCAAATAGCCAGCTGTTATTTGTCCTGCTTGAATGGCTTGTTATATGCACGATAATACTCCGTCAATTCACGGTACAGATCGACATAAACAAAGTGCTCTTGTACTGATAAACTGGAATAATCGCTCCATTGCAATAAGCCAGTACCAGTACACCTATTAAACAATCCAGTGTTACCAACTATAAAAAAGTACTCTCTCCCAACAACAATACCGAGCGAACCGTCAGTGCTATATCGCGTAGAAACACTTGTAAGAGTTTCTGGCTTACCTTTGAAAGTTTCAATTACATCAAAAGAGGCTACAACATAATCACCATCAATTTTAGCTGACAATACAGTCGCTGTGAATATGTGAGAGTTAAGTTCACTGGCAATAATATCGGAGCTAGAAGGTGAGCCACAACTCAAAGCCCAGCTGCTACTAGTAAAGAAAATTGATATTAATGTGATTAACGTACGCATACTTTCCTTAGTGCATATAACGCCTTACTAAGCGGCGCGAAATTGTTGGCTAAAATTGCGAGGAACGAAGCTAGCCAACTGTTTAGCGTCCGTTTGAGTAACTTGTTAGTTGCCTTTTGCAAACTGCCAAAAGTCTCTGTTTGCATATAAAACCCAATTTAAACTTTTTGGCACCATATAGAAATAAAGAATTTCGGTATCGCTTTGAAAAGCATTAAAGTTAGCCCAGTTTAAATCTAGCTGTTCAGTTAACCTTTTAGTTAAACCTGAATCTTTGTATATGCGTTCGAAAGACTCAAAGACAAACACTGTATCGTTATTTTGATACTCTAATAGGTTTGAGAAAACCTGATTAAATTGATCTTCAGATAACCAAGGCTTCAATTCTGAATTGGAGTTTTTAGTGATTTCCCAAAAATTAGAAGTAAGCTTTAATTCTTGGTCATTTTCAGTATCGATAATCGATTTCAAATCATCAAAATTCAACTGTGACTCCTAAGGCAACTAACGCCCACTTAAGGGGCAAAATAGAGTTGGCTAAAATAGGTGAACGGAGTGAACAAAACAGCCAACTTTATTTTGTCCCTCTTGAAGTTCTTGTTATGCGTATTTACCACTACCAGCACATTTTTGAATATGCTCGAGTAGATTAATTTGATTGTTAAATTTACCTAGAAGTTTGAGTCCTGAAATTAAAGCTGTTGCTGTCAATGCAACAGCTTGGTTTTCAAGTGTTTTTACCTCTTTAAGATCAGGTAGATGCCCAATTGAAATACTTTCACCAACAGCATGGTAGTTAATTAGCATTTCCAGATTTCCATGTGAGCTACGACACAAATGAGCATAAAACCCATTATAAACACCAAGCTCACCAGCAAGTTCAAATTTCTTTTTAATAGACAATAGCTTCCTAAGATCTACTTGTTCGCCTTTAACTTTTTTCTTGCGAAAATCAAACGATTTATTCATTTCATCGATATAGTCAATATCATTAATCACACACATGAGATCTACATATGATTCCAAAGCACTCCGGAGAAGAATTGGAGCAGAAGCAATCCGATTTTCTTTTAGTAATAAAAGAGAATCTTGGCATAGCTCAGAAACCCTAGTCATTAACAATGCGACATATTGTTCTTGCTTATTTTTGTAATGAATTTTTGAAAATGCATCAAGCCTAATTGCATTGATCTCATCCCAAACTCGACTATTCAAATGAACCTCTGCTTATACGCATAACGCCCTATTAAGCGGCGAAAAATTGTTGGCTAAAATTGCGAGGAACGAAGCTAGCCAACTGTTTAGCGTCCGTTTGAATAGCTTGTTATATTGCGGTTTTAGCCAAACCTTGATTTATTTTATGTTGCATATAAACCACATGTAACAACGACGTGATAAAAGGGTTTAACCAAAGTTTGTCCCCTTTATTAGAGCCTGCAATTAAATTAATACGATTTCGTACCATAATTATCCACGTTATATCAAAAATAGATGAGATAACATGAAAACCTAATGTGATGTTTAAAATACCCGGTTCTTGCCAATTTGCTAGTGCGTGAATTAACGTAAAAAATGAAATAGTGTATAGAAATATAGTGGTAAAAATAAAAACCTTAGATATCTTTAGCTCAGTATTTTTATTAATTTGGCTAGACAAAAGGTAGAGCTTATATATTAAATATGAGCCAAGACTCAGAATGCAAAGAGCTAAAACCTTTGATACTGACGAAATATCAAAAACGCCCTTAAATCCATTTTTCATTTACTTCTCCAAAAGTGAAAGTACACCAATACTATTTAGCAATATAACGCCCTATTAAGGGGCAAATAATAGTTGGCTAAAATGTGAAGCGGAGCGGAACTAGCCAACTGTTATTTGTCCCACTTGAATAGCTTGTTATGTAATTGGTTATTATGAACTTTACAGTAACAAACAATACTAAAATTTAACAGATTAACGGAAGAAATAAATAACACCCACCGCCTAACATAAACCTAACTGTGAACTTTGAGCCACCAAATAAACGTAAAAAGCGTGACACAAATCTAGCTTTGCGACAAAACTCGTTTTATAGCGAAAAATACCAAGCTACAAAGCGAAAACTCAATGCCAAAAATACTAAACCAACTTGAAAGCACCAAACTTATAAAAAGAATTTACCCTTAAAAGAAGGCGGTACATAACGCCACGTTAAGCGGCAAAAAATGTTGGCTAAAATTGTGAACGGAGTGAAACAGCCAACTGTTTTTTGTCCGTTTGAACGTCTTGTTAGGTGCTTGTTAACCTACGATTTTAGCTGTCGACT
>NZ_JACGUX010000057.1:0-595 GCF_014076915.1 Colwellia sp. MB02u-14 | reverse complement strand
TATAACGCTTTGCTAAGCGGCTAAGTACAATTTGCTAAAATGCGCGGAGCGCGAGCAAACTGTACGTGTCCGTTTGAGCAACTTGTTATGTGAATTATTTACCATACCTGCGAATAACAGATACCTTGCCATTTTCTAACTCGATAACATCTAATACAACTTTGCTATAGCTAAATTCTGAACCGTCTGAGCGTAAACCTTTAGCAGAAAAGCTATGCTTAAATGCAATTGAATTATATCCAACAATATACTCTATTAATTTTGAATCATAACCAGTATGAACTCCCAAATATCGAGTCATCCCTTTACGCATCATTTCTTTCCCGTCAGGTTCTCTAGAGTCATCGGGAGCATTAGGGAAATGTTGATTACCTACATCATCAGTTAAGAATGATAAGTAATGCTCTAAATCTTCTTTAGAAGCATTAGGTTGTTGAGTTTTTACCTTTGCTTCATAGTATTCTTGAAAAAATTTATCGTAATCAACTATATCTTCATTGGCTAATACATTTGTTGAAAGACAAGTAATTAAAACAGCTACGATTGATATAAATTTATTCATTTGTGCTCCTTAGTATGAGATTCACATAACGCC
>NZ_JACGUX010000056.1:0-382 GCF_014076915.1 Colwellia sp. MB02u-14 | reverse complement strand
ACACGATAGCGATAACTTCTAGCTTCCTGATCTAAAAGCAATATACTCGTAGTGTTATATCGATTTCTATTTTGCCAAGCACCACCATTAACACTCACTTGACGATAATAATGACTCGTATTAGCTGTGGCGTTCCACGAAACAGTTATATCATTACCATTTGCGATAGAGGCATTTGGCTTTGATGGAACTGATGGTTCGGGTAAAACAGATATCGATTTAGAAGCAGAGGAGTAGCTAGAACATGTGTCATTAATGTTACAAGCCTGTACACGATAGCGATAACTTCTAGCTTCCTGATCTAAAAGCAATATACTCGTAGTGTTATATCGATTTCTATTTTGCCAAGCACCACCATTAACACTCACTTGACGATAATAAT
>NZ_JACGUX010000055.1:0-4400 GCF_014076915.1 Colwellia sp. MB02u-14 | reverse complement strand
AAGCCTTGGCTTTAATATGAACTGACTATCAAAATATTCAAGAAGTGGTCGTCCGTGAAGAATTTGAACCTTCGAGATAAACGGTTTAACGGTTAAAAGCCTTGGCTTTAATATGAACTGACTATCAAAATATTCAAGAAGTGGTCGGCCGTGAAGGATTTGAACCTTCGACAAATTGGTTAAAAGCCAACTGCTCTACCAACTGAGCTAACGGCCGACATATAGATTTTAATGTTGATGTTGGTCATCAACGAATGCACAATTAAATTGCATTATACTTATAATAAAAGAAAGTGGTCGTTAACAAAAGATATAAAGCTTCAAAATACACGGTTAAAAGCCTTTGCTTTAATATGATTGTATTATTTGAATATTATAAGAAGTGGTCGGCCGTGAAGGATTTGAACCTTCGACAAATTGGTTAAAAGCCAACTGCTCTACCAACTGAGCTAACGGCCGACATATAGATTTTAATGTTGATGTTGGTCATCAACGAATGCAAAATAAAATTACATTATACTTGTAATGAGAAAGAAATTGGTCGGCCGTGAAGGATTTGAACCTTCGACAAATTGGTTAAAAGCCAACTGCTCTACCAACTGAGCTAACGGCCGCCATAATTTCTTTTTCGAAATAAATTTCGATTCTTACAAGGTACTTCTTTTTCTTTATAAAAATTCATTATAAAGAAGTGGTCGGCCGTGAAGGATTTGAACCTTCGACAAATTGGTTAAAAGCCAACTGCTCTACCAACTGAGCTAACGGCCGACATAAGTGCTAATTCACACTGCGTTGCAGTAGTGCCTCAACGCGACGCATATAATACTCATTAATTTTTTTAGTGCAACCATAAATTCAACTTATTTCTTAATAACTGACTGTTTGCATAAAAAAAAAGCAGTTCGTGTAACTTGTCGTCGCTTTTATAGGTTATAAATTTTCTAACCTAGGTTTTGCAAGTTGTGCAGCACTTGATTCTGGGTATTGAGTGATTATTTTTTGATACCAAATTTTTGCTGCTGCGCTGTTATTTAGCTTTTGTTCAACCATTGCTAACTTTAACATTGCGTCACTTCGCTTATTTGAATCAATATATTGTTCAACCACTAAATTAAATTCATTTTTTGCTTGTAGATATTCAGTTTTATTAAATAATAACTGCCCCAACCAATAATGTGCATTAGGTGCGTAGCTAGAATTTGGGAAATTTTGGTTAAACGCTTGGAATTCAGGTATGGCTTTGTCGTATTGCTTATCTTTTAATACTAAATTTACAGCACGATCATAAGCTTGATTTTCAGTTAAATTAGTTGAGTAATTTATAGAAACATCTGAAATTGATGTTGCTGGGGCTGTAATCGCCGCAGGAACGTTATTTTCAAGTTTTAATGCTTCTGTTACCCTACGGTCAAGTTCTTGGTACAACTCTCGCTGTCGATTCAAAACTTGGCTTAACTGATGAGTATGTAGCTCGGTAACACCACGTAGTTCATTCACTTCATTTTGAAGTTCGTCAAGTTGACGTTGTACATTAACTTGGGCGCGATTACGAGCATCAAGTTTACGTTCAAGGTTAGTTAACTGCTCGGCAATAGTTTGTGGTGGCGCTGAGGCATATTGCAAAGGGTTATTATTATTTGAACCGGACTTGGTTATATCGATAACGGGAGCAGATTCTGCCGCTACTACCGCAAAGGTAGTAACAGCAAAGGACATCCCGAATAAAACTTTATTCAGTTTCATTTATATCCCTGATTAGTAAACTAATACCGCACGACGGTTTTTGGCGAATGCATTATCACTGCGATCTTTAATCATCGGCTTTTCTTCACCATAACTAACAACACTTAACTGCATAGATGAAACACCCATGTTTTCTAAGTAAGTCACTACGGCTTTCGCGCGACGCTCACCTAAGGCAATGTTGTATTCAGGTGTACCGCGTTCATCGGCATGACCTTCAACAAGTACCTTAGTGTTTGCGCTATTATTTAAAAATTTAGCATGTGCGTCTAGAATAGCCGAAAAATCGCGACTCACTGTAGAGGTATCAAAATCAAAATAAACAATGTGCTCTGCACGAAGTTTTTCTAATTCTTGACGTTGCTGTTCTTCAATTTCAGCAGCACGTTGTACCGCACTTACTTGAACATCAGCACTGGTAGTATTATCAGTTACTGAAGATTCTTGAGCATTAGTAGCGACGTTGCTTTGTTCATCAGTTTCTGAATTTGAACTACAAGCAGATAAAGCCAAAATTGGCAAAACAATCGCAAGAGCTTTCACAGTTTTATTCAAACGCATTATATTTGTCCTTATTATTCTAAAGTTATGTTTTAAATTAATGTTTAATTTTTTACAAAAATGGTGACCAAGCAGGTGCTTTAACTTCACCATCAACCGCGGGTAAACGCGCTTTAAATCTTCCATCTACAGAAACTAAACTAAGCACTTGCCTGTTATTGTGTAATGTACTGTAGATTATCATGCCACCATTAGGAGCAATACTCGGTGACTCATCTAAACGTGTTTTGGTCAGTACTTGAAAAATCCCTGACGTTAATTCCTGTTTTGCCAAATGATAATTTCCTCGCGTTCTATTCACCATAATTAACTGTCGACCGTCTGGTGTAATCGAACCGCCAAGGTTCATTTCACCATCAAATGTTAGTCGTTTTACTCGACCATCGACTAAATTTACGCGATAAAGCTGAGGTTTACCACCCCGTTCTGAACTAAATACCAAGGATTTTCCATCAGGACTCCAACTTGGCTCTGCGTCAATGGCACGGTGACGTGTGATCCGACGTAACTTTTTAGTTGCAATTTCCATTATATAGAGTTCAGAGTTGCCATCTTTTGATAACATCATCGCAATTTTTTTACCATCGGGTGACCAACGTGGCGCACTATTTATACCTTTAGAGTCACTAATCATCGTGCGCATACCTGTATAAATATCTATAATATATATTTTTTGTTGGTTATTCTCAAATGTTGAATACGCTAATTGATTACCACTTGGGTGCCATGATGGCGACATTAAAGGTTCTTTAGAACTTAATAAAACATGTTCATTAACACCATCATAATCAGCCATAACCAATTGAAAAGGAAACTCCCCTTTATCTCGAACGATAACGTAAGCAATTTTTGTTAGGAATGCGCCTTTACTTCCTGTTAATTTTTCATAAATAACATTACTGATATGATGCCCGTAACGACGAAATTGATTTGCACTAATTTCGAATGCACCTTCGGCATAGACATGATCAGAGGTTTTAACTAATTCTCCATTACTTAGCATTTGTGATTGCCCACCCGTGATCTGTCCACGAATAACATCCACAAGTTGGTAACTAATTTTGTAACGACCAAGACCTATTTGATTTATATTCCCAACAACGACAGCTTCTACCCCCTCGTTCGCCCATGCGGAATAGTCAATCTCTTGATCTGAATAAGGGCTTTGAGGAAAACGATCACTTTTTATAGGGTTAAATTTACCACTACGTAATAAGTCTTCACTAATGATACTCGAAATATTTTCAGGAAGTGGCTCTGCACCTGTCCACTTAAAAGGCAAGACAGCGATAGGTCTGGCACTATCAATTCCCTCGGTGATCACAATTTCAAGCGTTGCAAATGCACTATTTGATATCAGTACGATAAAGAAAATGAATGCTACTTTAAATTTATTCATATATTTACTATTTTCTCAGTCATGGGTTGTTTTTATTAAATATAAGCCATTACGATTAAAATTCAGGTACTACAGTTAGACTAATCGTGCGCATCTTTTTAAAGACTTCTGGGTCTTTCGAAACAGGTAATGTCCCTGCTTTATAAATAGCTGTTTTTGAAGCACTACAAACTACCTTATCCCCCTTACCTATCACAACATTTGTCACAAAACCTGATGGTGCAAGACTTATGGTTAATTTACAAGACTTACCTTCCATAGTACTGCGGTCCGTCATTAAATTTCCTTGAATGGTTTGACGTATTAAGGCAGTAAATCGACCAACTTCTGTCATCGTTTGTTGATGACGTGCTTGTTGTCTAACCGCCATTTCTTCCGCCATTTGTTGCTCTATCATCTTTTGTCGTTGTGCTCGCTCTTTAACTTCTTGTTCTTTACGCTTGCGATCTGCCGCTTTTTTCTTACGTAAGTCTTCAGCTTTTTTTGCCGCTCTCTCTTCTTTCAAACGTTTAGCTTTTGCGTCGGCCGCGGCTTTCTCAGCCACTTTTTGTTCTTCTTCTTTTTTCTTGCGTATTTTTTCTGCTGCATTAGCTTTAGTAAGTGCTTGTTTTGCAGCCGAGTCTGCAGCCTTTGTCTCTAGCTCTGTTTTCTTTATTTGGTGTTCTAGCGCTTTAATGAGCTTTTCTTCTCTAGCACG
>NZ_JACGUX010000054.1:0-1038 GCF_014076915.1 Colwellia sp. MB02u-14 | reverse complement strand
AGTTCTCGTGAGAACTAAAATCAGGAACTAGTCAATGATTTTAGATACAACACCAGCACCAACTGTACGACCACCTTCACGGATAGCGAAGCGTAAACCTTCGTCCATCGCTACTGGGTTGATAAGCTCTACAACAAATTTCAAGTTGTCGCCAGGCATTACCATTTCAACACCTTCAGGAAGCTCTACAGCACCTGTGATATCTGTTGTACGGAAGTAAAACTGTGGACGGTATCCTTTAAAGAATGGTGTATGACGACCGCCTTCATCTTTACTTAACACGTATACTTCTGATTCGAATTTTGTATGAGGTGAAATTGAACCAGGCTTACATAACACTTGGCCACGTTCTACATCTTCACGCTTAAGACCACGTAAAAGCACACCACAGTTCTCGCCAGCACGACCTTCGTCAAGAAGCTTGCGGAACATTTCAACACCCGTACAAGTAGATTTTTGAGTATCACGGATACCAACAACTTCTACTTCTTCACCAATTTTGATGATACCACGTTCAACACGACCAGTAACAACGGTACCACGACCAGCAATTGAGAATACATCTTCGATAGGCATGATGAATGCTCCGTCGATTGCACGCTCTGGCTCTGGAATGTAGTTATCAAGTTGGTCAGCAAGTTCGATTATTTTAGCTTCCCACTTTTCGTCACCTTGAAGGGCACATAAAGCTGAACCTTGAATTACTGGTAAGTCATCACCCGGGAAATCATATTCGCTAAGAAGCTCACGAATTTCCATTTCAACTAATTCTAATAATTCTTCATCATCTACAACATCACATTTGTTCATGAATACGATGATATATGGAACACCAACTTGACGTGATAACAAGATGTGCTCACGTGTTTGTGGCATAGGACCATCTGTAGCAGCAACTACTAAGATAGCGCCATCCATTTGTGCAGCACCAGTGATCATGTTTTTGATGTAATCGGCGTGACCAGGACAATCTACGTGTGCGTAGTGACGAGCTTCTGTATCGTACTCGATGTGAGAAGTATTGATTGTAATACCACG
>NZ_JACGUX010000053.1:0-251 GCF_014076915.1 Colwellia sp. MB02u-14 | reverse complement strand
TCAGTTCATATTAAAGCCAAGGCTTTTAACCGTTAAACCGTTTATCTCGAAGGTTCAAATTCTTCACGGACGACCACTTCTTGAATATTTTGATAGTCAGTTCATATTAAAGCCAAGGCTTTTAAGCGTTAAACCGTTTATCTCGAAGGTTCAAATTCTTCACGGACGACCACTTCTTGAATATTTTGATAGTCAGTTCATATTAAAGCCAAGGCTTTTAACCGTTAAACCGTTTATCTCGAAGGTTCAAA
>NZ_JACGUX010000052.1:0-2044 GCF_014076915.1 Colwellia sp. MB02u-14 | reverse complement strand
AGACATATGGACTCTCCTTTGATTGAATGCTTACACTTTCAATATGGCACATAGATGCCGTTAGTAGGGGAGTCCATATCATTCGTTATGCGGCATTGCGAATTCGATTAAATGTAATTGTGGTATTTGTCTTTTCTTTATCTTGGTTATTTACGCGTAATTAAATCTATTTCAGTTTTTGGTTAAATAGTTTTTCGCCAAAGTAGGTAAGTGGTAAATTCACTTTTTATTAGTGGCTCAAAATTCACGGTTTAGTGTGTCGCAATGCTGTGGTTTTTAATTGTGGATTTTATGTCGCTAATATTTATATAAATTGTGCTGTTTGTGGTAATGTAAAAATCGCATAACAAGGCATTCAAACGGACAAAAAACAGTTGGCTGTTTTCACTTCGTTCAACATTTTAGCCAACAATTTTTTGCCGCTTAATGTGGCGTTAGGTGGCACCACTTTTCTGTTTTGATGGTTAACCAACTTTTGTATTTCTATTTTTTGTTTGGTGGTTATTCCGTTTCGTGGATTTTCGCAAAAACGTTTTGTAAAGGTCGCGAATCGTTGTCGAGAGTCCAGCAATAACATTTGTGTTGTGCGCTAAAAATACTTTTATGTAATGGCTCAAAATAATGGTTTGGCATTTAGCCGTGGTGCGGTTATATTAACTTTCTAAGTTTGGTTTAAGCATTTGGTTTCAAATTACATTTAACCTAACAAGCAATTCAAACGGACAAAAAACAGTTGGCTGTCGTTCGTTCCTCACTATTTTAGCCAACTATTATTCGCCGCTTAATTGGGCGTTATACGTATAGGGAAGTTTGGTGGGTTATCTAGTTTTAGGTGTTTTTCTTTTTGTTCATTTCTATATTTCTTTTTTAGTATGTAGATATTATGCAAAGTCATATGAGCAACAACTTAATACAGTATCTAAATTAGTAATTACCTTATTTACAGGGCCACTTACTTTTGCTCTTATGTTGATAGTTATTTATATAACTCCATTAAGGAATACTGAAGCAGGTCTAATGGATGGTGGACTCTTCTTAATATTTATATTATTTACACCGCTGTTTCCTATTGTCAGTTACATGCTTGTAAAATTAGCTCATAAATTTACGGTTTGTGTAAAATACGTATAACAAGCCATTCAAGCAGGACAAATAACAGCTGGCTATTTGCTCCTTCGTCGCTTATTTTAGCCAACTATCATTTGCCTCTTAATGGGGCGTTATGCGGCATTGCGAATTCGATTAAATGTAATTGTGGTAGTTGCCTTTTCTTTATCCTGGTTATTTACGCGTAATTAAATCTATTTCAGTTTTTGGTTAAATAGTTTTTCGCCAAAGTAGGTAAGTGGTAAATTCACTTTTCATTAGTGGCTCAAAATTCACGGTTTAGTGTGTCGCAATGCTGTGATTTTTTTAAATGTGCATTTTATGTCGCTAATATTTATATAAATTGTGCGGTTTGTGGTAATATAAAAATCGCATAACAAGGCATTCAAACGGACAAAAAACAGTTGGCTGTTTTCACTTCGTTCAACATTTTAGCCAACCATTTTTTGCCGCTTAATGTGGCGTTATGTGTTTCTTAATCATGGAGAATTATAAGTATTATGGATAATCAATTTAAAATATCGGGCTGGGCGTTTACTATTTACGGAGCAGTTGCTACATGTGCATTTCTATTTGTATACATATTAGGTATATCGCAACTTTCAAACCTTGATTCATTACCAACGTTTTTAATTCTACTTATAAATATATTATTGGTAGTAAACTTTTTAGCTTGGCTTTGTGGTATTTATCTACTTAAGCAAAGTAAAACTGTTCATAAAATTGCTTTACCTCTTTCTATAATTATTTTGCTAAGCTTTCCTTTTGGAACCATAGTTGGCGGTATATATTTGATGCAACGGTTCAAAAACACATAACAACACGCCCTGAGGTGGACAACTAGTAAAATTTAGCTATTTATTGCAAATTTTAACAGTGGCGATCCTCTTCGTTTTAATGCTTCTAAATATTTTGATTCGTTGTAGGGCGTCTTCGT
>NZ_JACGUX010000051.1:0-267 GCF_014076915.1 Colwellia sp. MB02u-14 | reverse complement strand
GTTGGTTCAATTGGCCTTTGGGAATAATAGCTCTAACATTGGCGTGCTCGAAACCTAACAAGCCACTCAAGCAGGACAAATAACAGTTGGTTTTGTTCGCTTCGCTCTCTATTATAACCAACTATTATTTGCCTCTTAGTGGGGCGTTATAACCCTAGGATAGTATGAAGAGTATCGTCACTAAATGGATTTTATATTCTTTCTTAGTTGGGCTAATTCCCGTGGTTATTTTAGGTGCTAGTCAAGGAGGGATAGCGCTAAGCCCAA
>NZ_JACGUX010000050.1:0-523 GCF_014076915.1 Colwellia sp. MB02u-14 | reverse complement strand
AAAATATCTACTTTGACAGAGGGTAATCGGGTTATAACAAGCTGTTCAAGCGGGACAAAAAACAGTTTGCTGTTTCGTCCCTCAACATTTTAGCAAACAATTTTTTGCCCCTTAACAGGGCGTTAGGTTTCTAATTTGCAACATCGAGTATTTATATTTTTAGCTGTTTTAGTTTCATATCTTGGGTGGGTAATTTACCAACAAGACGGGTGGACTTTAATAGTGACATTGGAAGTTATATGGCTTGTTTGTACATTTGCTGGAATAAATGCAGCTTTGTTCATTAATAAACAAGTATATCTTAAATACGATCCGTCTTTTTTGCTTGTTATTGTATTTATAGTGTCTGTAATTGTTACAGCGGCATTTGAACTATCAATTATGGTTCCTTCTAGTAGTCTATTTGATTTAGCAAGTTGGGATGATAGCCCTTTTCTAGTTATGTTTGGTTGGTTCAATTGGCCTTTGGGAATAATAGCTCTAACATTGGCGTGCTCGAAACCTAACAAGCCACTCAAGCAGG
>NZ_JACGUX010000049.1:0-151727 GCF_014076915.1 Colwellia sp. MB02u-14 | reverse complement strand
GGCGCCTATTAAGAGAAGCCCGATTCGAAAGAGTCGGGCTTTTTGCTGTCTGGCATTTGAAAAACAACAAAAATTGACCGAAATCGCCACAGCATTACCGGTGCGCCGACGGTCGTGTGGCTTATGTTGAGTAAAGCGCATGTGAGCGTAGGACATTCTCCACGAATATTAAGAGAAGCCCGATTCGAAAGCCTCGGGCTTTTTGCTGTCTGGCATTTGAAAAACAACAAAAATAGACCGAAATCGCCACAGCATTACCGGTGCGCCGACGGTCGTGTGGCTTATATCGAAGTAAAGCACATGTGAGCGTAAGACATTCTCCGCGCCTATTAAGGTAACGCGACATTAGTATATCCCTACACGTCAGAAACCCGTAGCTTATGCTACGGGTTTTTTGCTTTCTGGCGTTTAAAAAATACAGCATTTATACCTGTAAAGTAGTCGCACCAACAGGAGTGTGACTTATATTGAGTAAAGAAAATGTGAGCGTAAGGCCTTCTTCATGTCTAATTAGAGAAGCCCAATTCAAACGAGTTGGGATTTTTGTTGTTTGGCCTTTAAGAAACTGAGTTAGGCTAACCTCCCTAAAGTTACCTCTTGTTCTTTGGTCTTGTGGTTAGATTTATGCGAAGAACAGCCCGCTCCTAATGATCCGCGATTTTGCTGTTTGAGATAAAATAAAACTATTTCAATTTTAATATATTTGTCTAGTATTTAAATTTTATTATATAAACTGCATGTATTTTAGATAAACTGTAATGAAATACTATTAAACACTTTTATAAAAGGAAATTTCTGATGAGTAATAATGTTGTAATCACTGGTGCTAATCGTGGTATTGGCTTAGCAATGACAAAAATATTTAAAGCACAGGGTCATAATGTTTACGCTTTATGTAGAATTAGCTCTAAAGAGTTAGAAGAGCTTTCGGTTCACATTATCGCTGATATTGATGTAGCGACAGATCAAGGCATTAAAAATATGAATAGGGCGCTTAGTGGTATTGGTATCGATGTTTTAGTTTGTAATGCGGGCATTTTACGTGATGAAAATTTAACTGACATGAATATCAATACTATTAGGGAGCAGTTCGAAATTAACGCGTTAGCGCCATTAAGAATAGTAGACACACTGCAAAGTAATTTAAACCCTGATGGGAAAATTGCGATGATAACTTCTCGTATGGGATCAATAAGTGATAATGATTCAGGCGGTCGTTATGGGTATCGTATGTCTAAAGCCGCACTTAATGCAGCATCTATGTCTTTAAGTAAAGATTTGGCTGCTCAGGATATATCTGTAGGGATTTATCACCCAGGATATGTACAAACTGATATGGTTAATAATAATGGAGAGATAAGTGCTGATGTGTCCGCAGAAAGAATTGTAGGTCTAATTAATAATTTAATGATGAAAAATAGTGGTGTATTTATGCACTCAAATGGTCAAGTACTCCCTTGGTAAGTATGCCTAAATAACAACCAGATTATTATTAAGTAATCTGGTCGTTAATATCAAAAAAACCTATTTTTTCTTTTTACCAAAAGGTTGCTTTGGTTTTCTATCCTCAAATTGGTTTTCAGAAAAACGTGTCAAACCTTGTTTACTTTTCTCTGCAGGAGAACTTGTTGATGGTTTTTTACCATAACCTGTTTTCGCCGCCACTGGTTTCTTACCAAAAGTGGTTTTATTACCTTTAGCGTTATTTTTCCCCTTACCATTATTTTTATAATGCTGTTGATCTTTCTCGCCGCGGGTTTCGTTTGGCACAAGACATCCTGGTTTAGAACCAATTAGTGTCTTTCCTAAGCCCATTTTAGTAAAAGCTTGACGAAGCATCGGCCAATTAGCCGGATCATGATAACGTAAAATAGCTTTATGCAAGCGACGCTGGATAGTACCTTTAGGTACGGCAACAGTCTTGCTGTTTTTATTGACGTTACGCAGTGAATCTATCTCTGTATGATATAAAGTTGTCGCATTTGCTAAAGGTGAAGGGTAAAAATTTTGTACTTGGTCAAGTTTAAAGTCATTACTTTTTAACCAAAGTGCTAAATTCACCATATCACGATCTGTTGTACCAGGATGCGCTGAGATAAAATAAGGAATTAAATACTGTTTTTTACCCGCTAACTTAGAATAATGATCAAACATTTCTTTAAATTTATCATAGCTGCCCATACCAGGCTTCATCATACTATTTAGAGGACCTTCTTCAGTGTGCTCAGGGGCTATTTTTAAATAACCACCCACATGATGAGTTGCTAATTCTTTAACGTATTCTGGATCTTGAATCGCTAAATCATATCGAACACCTGAGGCTATCAATACCTTTTTAATACCTGGGATCTTTCTTGCTGCACGATATAACTCGATAGTAGGTGTATGATCTGTATCTAAATGCCCACATATTGTTGGCCATACACATGAAGGTTTACGACACGTTGCTTCGGCTTTTTCGCTTTTACAATTCAGCTGATACATATTTGCGGTTGGACCGCCTAGATCAGATATTACACCGGTAAAACCTGGTACTTTCAGTTGAATATCTTTTATTTCATTGAGTATTGATTCTTGCGAACGACTTTGAATAATTCTGCCTTCATGCTCTGTTATAGAACAAAAAGTACAACCACCAAAACAACCGCGCATAATATTTACCGACGTTTTTATCATGTCGTAGGCAGGAATTTTTGCATCACCGTAACTTGGATGTGGTACGCGAGCATAAGGTAAACCGAAAACACCGTCCATTTCACTTTCTGTTAATGGTGTTGCGGGTGGATTTAACCAAATAATTCTACTGCCATGACGCTGTACTATCGGTTTAGCTGAAGTAGGGTTCACTTCTTGATGAAAAATACGTGAAGCATGAGCATACAACACTTTGTTATCACGTACTTGTTCAAAAGTAGGCAAGTTAATATAGGTGGTTTCCCATGGCTTTTTCTTATCAGCCCAAGATTTATTCCTATGTTGATCAGCCCTATGTGGTGAAAGCTCAATGACTTGTGCTGTTTTGGTTATATCAGTGTCATTGTTTGCAGTTGCCGCATCTGCTTCTGCGCTATTTTCAGAGCAATCAGTAGATGTTATCTCTTGATAAGGGCTGATAATAGGATCTATTTTTCCTGGCTTATCAATTGATCTAGAATCAATACCTTTCCAGTTTGGCAATACTTGGTTTGCCAAAAAGGCACTACCACGTACATCGGTGATATTTTTAACTTCCTCACCATTAGCGATGCGATGCGCGATTTCAATTAATGGGCGTTCGGCATTACCATAGACGAGAAGGTCTGCTTTTGAATCAAATAAAACTGATTGGCGAACTTTGTCTGTCCAGTAATCATAATGGGCAATACGCCGTAAACTGGCTTCGATACCACCAATAATTACGGGTACACCTTTATAAGCTTCTTTACAACGTTGGGTATAAGCTGTTACTGCTCTATCTGGACGTTTACCACCTTCATCATTTGGCGTGTAGGCATCGTCATGACGCATTCTTCGTTCAGCGGTATAACGGTTAATCATAGAATCCATATTTCCGGCAGTAACACCAAAAAATAGATTAGGCTGACCTAATTCCATAAATGCATCTTTTGTATGCCATGCTGGTTGCGCAATAATACCGACACGGAATCCTTGAGATTCCAGCATTCTGCCAATTATAGCCATACCAAAGCTTGGGTGATCAACATATGCATCGCCAGTCACTAAAATAATATCGCAAGAATCCCAGCCTAATACATCCATCTCACTACGAGACATGGGCAAAAACGGCGCTGTTCCATAGCATTCAGCCCAGTATTTTGGGTATTCGAACAATGAGGTTTTTACTTTTGTGAGCATAATTAGCCTAGATTCTGTTAATAAAATTTTATTGTCTTCGATCAATACACAAAGTTTAGATTTGATGTACAAGACGAGGCGCGCGATTATAGCAAATTATAGCCTTAAGTGTAGGCTTAATCGTCGTTATGGCACTAATAGAAAGTATAGTCTCATTATGGCGCAAATTTATGGTAGCTGGTCGCATAAGATTACACATTGCCACAAGTTAAATTTACTATTTGATTGTATAAATTTATTGGGTTGAGTATAACTAGTTATCTGCTCTCTATTATTAAAATTCATTATTAAAATAAGTCTCTTACCTATGAAAATAAAAATATTAACAGCTGCTATCAGTTTGTCTTTAGTTGCCTGTGTAACAACGACTAACGACCAATCAGCTGAAACCATTTTAAGTGATAACTCTTCAAAAACCGCCGTGGCTAAAATCTCTAAAGAAGTTAAACTTAGCACCGTTGCTAAGAAAGTGATGCCAGTAGATTCAGTGTCAGCAAATGGCGATATTGTTATTACACTCGAAAAAATCATGTCTGATCCCGATTGGATGGGCCGTTCACCAAAGAGTTGGTACTGGGGAGATGACAATCAAACGATCTTCTATAAACAAAAACGCGCTGGCAGTGCGTTAAATGATTTATTTCGTCAAACCATTACAGGCCCTCAAGCTGAAAAAGTAAAATTAGCGCAAATGCATATTGTTAGCGACACCTATGCACAACGAAATATGGCTAATACGCACGAAATTTATACTTTTGAAGGTAACGTTTTTGTAAAAGAACTCGCTAATTTGAATGTTCTACAACTTACCTATACTTCTGCCTATGAACATTCAGCGATGTTTTTAAATAATGGTAATGTTGCTTATCGTGTAGACAATAAGATTTTTGAACATGATTTATCTAGCAATAAAATTATCGAATTAGCAAACTTACAGTTAATAGCAGATCCAAAAGATGCGAAAAGTGATGAAAGTTATATTGCCAGTGAGCAGAATGATTTAATTGCCTATGTTGCTCTGCAGAAAAGAAATAATAAATTAAGAAAAGATCAAAAAGAAAAGCTTAAAGCGCAAAATGCAACACTGACCAAAAGTGATTTTTACTTAGGTGCAGGCAAACGTATTAATCATGCCAGTTTATCGCCCAATGGCGACAAACTCATTGTTAGTATTAGTGACGGTAAATCTACACGTGCTGAAAGCGATATTATGCCCAATTATATAGGTAATGATGGTCATGTGAAATCGAAAAATGTCCGTCATCGTGTTGCAGATAATCGCCAATATAATGATGAACTTTTTTTACTTGATCTGAAGTCAGGCCAAAAATTCCCGTTATCTTATGATGTTTTACCGGGATCTGATGAAGATGTTTTAGCCAGTGTAAAATCGGAAAATTATAAACGTGAAGGTAAGGACTACGAGTCAACGAAATCTGAACGTAACATTCATGTTATGCAAGCAAATTCTCCGATTAAATGGCATGAAAATGGAAAGCAAGTTGCCGTTTTATTAGAGGCTTGGGACAACAAAGACCGTTGGTTAACCACCGTTAATTTAATGGAGAACAAGTTAGAGTCACAGCATCGTTTACATGATGATGCATGGATAAACTGGAGTTTTAATGAGTTTGGTTGGTTAAAGGGTGATCATACGCTTTATTATCTTTCAGAAGAAACGGGATACTCGCACCTCTACAGTAAAAGCTTAAAGGGTAAAGCGAAACAATTAACACGTGGGCAGTTTGAAATTAGCGAAGTGAGCTTAACGCAAGACAAATCACGTTTTGTCTTTAAAGCAAATAAAAAGCACCCCGGTATTTATGAGATTTATCAAGTTGATATAAAGTCAGGTGAGTTTAGTGCGTTAACTGATTTAGGCGGCATGAATGACTATTCATTGAGCCCTGATGATTCAACGCTTTTAATTGAACATTCAACGGTTGCTATGCCTCCAGAGCTCTACGTACAAACACTTAATGATGAAGCGACAGCTATACGTTTAACACATACCGTTTCTGAAAAATTTTTAAGCATGCCATGGACTGCGCCAAGTGTGGTTGCTGTTCCCTCTTCATATCAAGACGAACCTGTTTATTCTCGTGTTTATTTACCTGAAAACTTTGATAAAACCAGTGAGAAAAATCGTGCGGTGATGTTTAGTCACGGCGCTGGATATTTACAAAACTCACACTTAGGTTGGTCAGGCTATTTTCGCGAGTACATGTTCCACAGTTTGTTAGTTCAACAGGGGTATGTTGTGATAGATATGGACTACCGCGCTTCGGCAGGTTACGGACGTGATTGGCGTACTGCTATTTATCGTCATATGGGCAAACCTGAAGTACAAGATATGCGTGATGGCGTTAACTGGTTAGTTGAAAATGCCAATGTTGACCGTAAACGTATTGGTACTTATGGCGGTTCGTATGGCGGGTTCTTAACGCTAATGTCTATGTTCACTCAGCCTGATTTATTTCAGTCTGGCTCTGCACTGCGTTTAGTGTCTGATTGGGCTTATTATAATCATGGATATACTTCTAACATTCTGAACACTCCGGGAGATGATGCCATTGCCTATGAGAGAAGTTCACCGATTTATTTTGCTGAAGGCTTAGAAAAACCATTATTGATTAATGCCCCTATGGTTGACGATAATGTGTTTTTCCAAGATACCGTGCGCTTAGTGCAACGCTTAATTGAATTAGAGAAGCAGGACTTTGAAACGGCTATTTATCCAGTAGAGCCACATGGCTTTGTACAACCCAGTTCTTGGTTAAATGAATATCGTCGTATTTATAAGTTATTCGAAAATACGTTGTAAATTTATTCAGTAATGAGACAACAAAAAGCACCATTCTTAACTATAAAGAGTGGTGCCTTTTTTATTTGGGTTAAAAGAATTACTTTTTAGTTTTTGATTTTATTATCATTAAAAAAAATACGGCGAGTACGCCACCTATTGCTCCCCATAAATGCGCATTTATGGCGACATTTGCCCCAATTAAGTCAGCAACATCTTTGCTTGCGCCATAGTATTGTTCGTGAGTTATTTTTAATATCACCCCCAGCAGTAATAAATAGCCAGTCCGCTCTTTTGCTTTGATATCTTCAATAGCTCCCCAAATAAATAACCCATGTAAAACACCTGACAAGCCAACGTATTGTCCAATGTTGGGTGAAAACCAATGTATGCCAATAGAGCAAACTATCGCACTTATTAGAAAAACCACAAGATAACTTTTTATCGTATAAAACTGGCCATGCAAAGCCCATAACATCACAACAGCAGCCGCATTTAAAAGAAAATGAAAGCCATTGGTATGAAAGAAATGACTACTAAAGACACGCCACACTTCACCTTGGGTGACCACACTTCGCTGATAAACAAAAAACTCACTTAAACGAGCATCAAATATATAAGCAAGCAGAGAAATAGATAATACGAGTAAAGGGACGGATACTTGTTGAGGCGTTGTGGGAAAGCTAGAAAAAGTAAATCTCATTAAATGCGCTTATATAAACAAAGAGTAAAAATGTACTTTACTGTATTTATGTTATTTTTTATATTGAAAATATTCTTAACGTTTAATAACGAACAGCGTAAACTATTTCTCTAATCATTATATAGCTAAGTACAAATTGATGACCCGAGCATATTGTTTGAAATGTGAACGTCCTGAAAAATCCTGTATATGTCATTTAGTCACCGTCGTTGATAATGATATTTATGTCGTGATTTTACAACACCCATTAGAAGTAAAACAAAGTAAGGGTAGTGTCACCTTATTGCATCAGTCATTAAAAAATAGCCAGGTTATTATTGGTGAAAACTTTACCGACAACCTCGAAATACAATTGTTGCTTAAGCAATATGAACACCAGTGTGCCGTTTTGTACCCATCTGATGACGCTACGATGTTAAGTGAAAAAAGTAGCGATTTTTTATCACCTAAGTGCTTGTTTATTTTAGACGGTACTTGGAAAAAATCCTACAAAATGTTCATGACTAATACGTGGCTGCAACGACTTCCACATTTTACTTTAGCTAATGATATTGTTGGTCAGTATAAAATAAGAAAAACAACAAAAAAAAATGCGCTATCATCGTTAGAAGCCTGTTGTTATGCACTGGGTGTATTAGAGTCTCAGCAGGGTAGAGCCAATAGATACCAGCCATTATTAGTGTCTTTTGTCGCCTTTAACCAATTTCAGTTATCGTTTAACCCCAACTAGTATATGTATTTATTAAGGAAAACTATGTCTCGATTTCAACTCTCTCAGCGCTTAAGTATAATAGCACTATCGCTTGCTTTTATATTTTCTAGTCAAGCTGAAGTTATACAAAAACAAGAAGACCGAGAACCAGAAGCGGCTACGGGCGTTATCCAAAAGCAAGCTGTAACCGCTAAAGAATTTATGATCGCAGCAGCTAATCCGTATGCTAGTGAAGCTGGTTTTAATATTTTAAAAAAAGGGGGCAGTGCTATCGATGCCGCAATTGCTGTGCAATTGGTACTGACCTTAGTTGAGCCTCAGTCATCTGGTATCGGCGGTGGTGCTTTTATTTTGCATTGGGATAATAGTAAAAATTTTTTAACAACCTTTGATGGCAGAGAAACCGCGCCAAAACAGGCAACGTCTGAACTATTTCTTGATGAAAAGGGTAACGCCATTTCCTGGATAAAAGCGGTGGTTGGTGGCCGCTCTGTAGGTGTGCCTGGTGTCTTGTCCGCACTTAAAAAAGCACATCAACAATATGGAAAGTTGGCCTGGGCGGAATTATTTGTTGAAGCAATAGCACTTGCCGAGCAGGGCTTTATAGTTTCTCCGCGGCTAGAAAAATTGGTCGCAATGCAATTCAACCCAGGTATTAGTCAGCTTCCTGAAATTAAGAAATATTTTTTCCCTAATAATATTGCGATAAAAGCGGGCGACCGTTTAAAAAATAAAAAACTAGCTGTGGTGTATCGTAGTCTTGCAAAAGAAGGCTTAGCACCTTTTTATCATGGCTGGATCGCCAAAAAAATTGTTGATGCAGTACAAAATTCTAGCATAGCCCCAGGGAAACTTTCGTTGCAAGATTTAGCGCATTATCAGCCAAAGCAACGCGCTGCAGTTTGTGGTGCTTATCATGATTATAACGTTTGTGGTATGGCTCCACCAAGTTCAGGCGGCGTTGCCGTTATTCAACTTCTGGGGCAACTAGAGTCTTACCCGTTAGCCGAAAAGGGAGTGACGAGTTTACAAACAGTGCATTTATTCACACAAAGTTCACGTTTAGCGTTTGCTGATCGTAATAGATACATTGCTGATGATGATTTTGTTAATGTACCTGTTGACGGACTCATCTCGCCCAAATATTTAGCAGAACGTTCAACATTAATTAATACTGACAGCGATATGGGTAAAGCTGAAGCAGGTAAACCACAAGGTGCTTTAGCGCAAGCAGATGATCTTGCTTTAGAGTTACCTTCAACGAGTCATATTTCTATTATTGATAGTGAAGGTAATGCAATATCAATGACCACAAGTGTTGAAATGGCATTTGGATCAGCGGTTATGGTAGAAGGTTTTATTTTAAATAATCAATTAACTGATTTTTCTTTAGCACCAAAAGTTAATGGGCAATGGGTCGCTAATCGACTTGAGCCTTTAAAAAGACCAAGAAGTTCTATGGCGCCTACAATGGTTTTTAATGCAGATAAGTCTCTTAAACTTGTAGTGGGTTCTCCGGGTGGTAGTCGGATCATTGATTATGTAGCGCAAACCATTATTGGTGTGATTGACGGGGAATTAGACCCACAATCAGCGATAAACTTGCCTAAAGTGACCAACCGTAATCATGTAACAACCTTAGAAAAGGGTACTGATATTGTCTTACTAAAAGCAGCATTGGAAGCCAAAGGGCATCATATTATTATCAGAGATTTAAACAGTGGACTTCATGCTATCGAAGTGACCAATAAAGGATTAATTGGCGGAGCGGACCCGCGCAGGGAAGGGCTTGTGTTAGGTGAGTAAGTTCACTATTTGACCTATCCGGTGGTCGGATAGGTCAATGTAGACAGGTCAAAAAGTAAGTCGTTATATTTACAGTTAAAAACTAGAAAGGATCTTTTAATATTTTATCAATAACCCAGTTGCCGTCTATCTGAATGAGCGATAAGCGTTTAACGTCTTTTATTCTATTATTGTCATACAAACCGTCAAAATAAACAGTGATTTCTGCTGCATCTTTAAATTGCTCACGAACTTTTACACCACTATCGTCGGGTGATGCAACAACACTATCGTAAGACATATTAAATAAATGGCGAGCAACTGCTTTTGGTGATTTGTAATGTAAGATAATTCGAGATAATTGTGGGCTACATACTTTGGCCGCTTTTTTAACATTTTTTTCATTGTAAAGCGCATCAAAAAAAGCAACCGCAACAACTTCTGGGCTTTCAGACGCTTTGATATCTCCACTTTCATCTTCTGTACAAGCAGTAAGTAGGAGAGTAAATAAGATGATTATTAATTTTAAATAGTTCATAAGTTTCAAGTATTAGTCGTATTAGTCGTATTAGTATATTTATATACTACCTGAAATCTTTAGCTGGTTAGTGATAAATATTATAAAAATCGCAATATTATCAAAATTAAATAACGTAAAGTAACTATTTAATTTCTCATCAATGACCCAGTAATAAAAATACCAAGTAATAGTGTGCTGGGATTTTCATTACTCATCTTTACATTAAGTCGTTAACTAAAGGTTTTTAATAAAAATCGATTGGTTTAAGCCGTATAGATATTTTAGCATGAGTCGTTATGACTGATATTAATGGATGACTTATCTAATAAGCTTATAATCGTTTGTTTGTCTTTTAAGGTTTTAATATCATTAAATAATTGTTCTGCCTCCGGATATTGTAATCGTAAGTAGCGTAACCATTGTTTTAATCGACTTGAAAAATAAAAGCTTTTATCACCAACTAATTCAAGTTCACTGTATTTTTTAAGTAGCGAACAAAGTTGGTGCCAAGGCATAGGCTGTTGGTTGTTTTTTATTACTGCTTCTAAATTTGGTAGCGCAAGTGCACCACGACCAAGCATCAAATTTGGGGTGTGGCTTTCCTCAATACAGCGGTGAGCGTCTGCTAAACTCCATATCTCACCATTCGCGAAAACCTCTATAGGGTACTTTTTTACAATGTCAGCAATGAAGTGCCAATAAGCGGGAGGACGATAGCCATCGGCTTTAGTTCTGGCATGAATGGTAAGTTGATCCGCATTGGCAGACGTTATTGCACTAACTATTTCGTCTAACAATGAGGCATCATCAAAGCCCAAACGAATTTTTGCTGAAAGTATCACATCTTCGCCAACAGCTTCTTTTACTGCCAACACTATTTTATAAATATCTTCAGGGGTTTTCAGTAATGCGGCACCACCACGGTTTTTATTAACGGTTTTGGCTGGGCAGCCAAAATTAAGATCGACACCATGAGAACCTAATTCTATAGCTCTAACGGCATTTTCTGCCATCCAATTTGGCTCTTGGCCAAGTAGCTGCATTCTTAACGGTGTACCTGCCTGCGTGTAACTTTGTTGTTCTAACTCAGGGCACACTTTATAAAAACACCGCTCAGGTAATAGTTGGTCAACGATACGTAGAAATTCTGTAATACAAAAATCATAATTATTTAAGGAGGTTAATAGATGACGCATTAAAGCATCGGCAACACCTTCCATTGGCGCTAAAACAACTTTTTTAACTTGAGTCTTCATAGTACAGCGGGTAACCTCAAATGTGAGTAATAAGATTTATCTAAAAATGAATAAATATTTTTCAACTTTATTGAAATTTATTTATAACGCCAAGGGTCTTTGTTTTTAGCTTACATATGTAGTGCCAAAATTATAAAATTAAAGGAAAACATAATGAAAATTTTGAAAAAATCATCAATGACAGCTCTATTAGGTCTATTTGCTTTAGCACTTGCCGTATCAACACCAGCAAAAGCAGAAACTAACCCTTTTGAAACACAAAGTATTGTAACGATAACTGCAGTAGATGCTAGCGGAAAGTGTGGCGAAGGCAAAACTGACGAAAAAACAAAATGTGGCGAAGGTAAAGTAGCCAAAAAAGGTAAGTGCGGTGAAGGAAAATGTGGCGAAGGTAAAGTAGCCAAAAAAGGTAAGTGCGGTGAAGGAAAATGTGGCGAAGGTAAAGCTGCTAAAAAAGGTAAGTGCGGTGAAGGAAAATGTGGCGAAGGTAAAGCTAAAGCTAAAAAGTGTGGCGGTTAATTTTTAATAAAAATTCAATGTAATATACTTTTCACAAAGCTATTTTAATCTAAAATTAAAATAGCTTTGTTATGTTTATTGCTTAATGCCATCTTTACGTTATTACTTGCATCAAAATTATAAAAAATTATAAATACATCAGGAGTGATTTTTCATCAGTTTCCATTACGGTATTTAAAAAACCACATAAAAGTTATTCTTCATTTTTTCCTCTCTATGTTCATTTTAATCACATTGTTTACTAATTAATGTATTTTTTCCAAGACTAATGTCGCGAAAAAACAGATAATAGTGTTTATTAATCACAGTCCGCCGCTAGGCAGTCGCTAAAGTCAGATACAGATGAGTTATAGCGCAAAACTCCGGAAATTATTCAATGGAAATCAAAGTTAATTATCTCGACAATCTTAGAATTGAAGCTAAGTTTGATGATTTTTCTGTCATAGCAGACCAACCTATTCGATACAAAGGTGATGGTTCTGCACCAGGGCCATTCGATTACTTTTTAGCTTCGTCGGCACTTTGTGCTGCATACTTTGTTAAGGTGTATTGTAATTCACGAGATATTCCGACTGAAAATATTAGACTGTCGCAAAACAATATTGTCGACCCTGAAGATCGTTATAACCAAATTTTTCAAATTCAGGTCGAATTACCTGACTCTATTTCAGAGAAAGACCGTAAAGGCATTGTGCGTTCAATCGATCGTTGTACAGTCAAAAAAGTCGTTCAAAGTGGGCCAGAGTTTAAGGTGGAAATAGTAGAAAGCCTTGAAGAAGATGCGCAAGCGATGCTCATGGGGCAGTCAGATGACGATGCCAGTACCTATATTTTAGGTAAAGATTTGCCGCTCGAACAAACGATTGCTGATATGACCGGTCTTTTGTCTGACTTAGGTATGAAAATTGAAATATCATCTTGGCGTAATATCGTGCCTAATGTTTGGTCGTTACATATTCGTGATGCAGCATCACCGATGTGTTTTACCAACGGTAAAGGAACGACTAAAGAAAGTGCACTTTGCTCGGCACTTGGTGAATTTATCGAACGCCTTAACTGTAATTTCTTTTATAACGATCAGTTTTTCGGTACTGACATTGCTAACAGTGACTTTGTGCATTACCCGAACGAAAAATGGTTTAAACCGGGCGAAAATGATGAATTACCCAGCGATATTCTAGACGAGTACTGTTTAGATATTTATAACCCTGATGACGAACTAAGAGGGTCAAACCTTATAGACACTAATTCAGGTTTAGCTGAAAGAGGGATTTGTTCAATCCCTTATATACGCGAATCTGATGGTGAAACCGTCTATTTCCCATCAAACCTCATTGAAAATTTATTCTTAAGTAATGGTATGAGTGCTGGTAATAATTTACCTGAAGCACAAGTGCAATGTTTGTCAGAAATATTTGAACGTGCCGTTAAAAAGCAAATTATTGCACAAGAAATCGTTTTACCTGACGTACCTAAAGCGGTTATTGCAAAATACCCAAGTATTTTAGCAGGCATTGAAGGGCTAGAAGCGCAGGGGTTTCCTGT
This sequence comes from Colwellia sp. MB02u-14, assembly GCF_014076915.1. NCBI lineage: Bacteria > Pseudomonadati > Pseudomonadota > Gammaproteobacteria > Alteromonadales > Colwelliaceae > Colwellia > Colwellia sp. MB02u-14. Next base: position 138,029 of record NZ_JACGUX010000049.1, on the reverse strand, counting down.
TGTCGTAAAAGATGCGTCGTTAGGAGGTCAATTTCCAGTGATGTGCGTAACACTGATGAACCCTAAAACGGGAGGTGTTTTTGCTTCATTTGGTGCTCACCCCAGTTTTGAAGTTGCGCTTGAACGTAGCTTAACTGAACTGCTTCAAGGGAGAAGCTTTGAAGGGTTAAACGACGTACCTAAACCTACATTTAATAGCATGGCAGTGACAGAACCTGAAAATTTTGTTGACCACTTTATTGACTCAACCGGTGTTGTTTCTTGGCGCTTCTTTAGTCGTAAACATGATTACGACTTTTGTGAATGGGATTTTTCTGGCACCAACGAAGAAGAAAATGCTGTTTTAATGGCTATTTTTAAAGACTTGGGCAAAGAAGTCTATATTGCAGAGTTTAATCAACTTGGCGCTACTGCCTGTCGTATTTTAGTGCCTGACTATTCAGAAGTGTACCCCGTTGAAGATCTTATTTGGGACAATACCAATAAGTCACTTGAATACCGTGAAGATATTTTAAACCTCCACATTTTAAATGAAGAACAATTAGTCGCTTTAGTTGAGCGTTTAGAAGATAGCCAACAAGATAACTACATTGATATAAAAACATTAATTGGTATTGAATTTGATGAAAATACTGTTTGGGGACAACTCACTATCCTTGAATTAAAGATTCTTATTTATCTTGCCTTAGGCGCTTTAGATGAAGCTATTGAATTAGTTGGAGAGTTTTTACAATACAATGACAATACAGTTGAACGCGGTTTATTTTATCAAGCGGTTCATGCTGTATTAGAAGTTACTCTAGAGGAAGAGATGGAACTTGAAGACTTTATGGGTAATTTTAATCGAATGTTTGGTGAAGAGACTATGGAACAAGTGGTTGGTTCAGTCTTTGGTGAAGTCAGGTTTTATGGTTTGACACCAACAAGTATGAAACTTGAAGGCTTAGATAAGCACCTGAGGTTGATTGAAAGCTACAAGAAATTACATCAAGCGCGTAAAATAGCGGCTGAAAAATAGCAAGAAAATATAATGTAAAAAGCCAATATCTATTATAGATATTGGCTTTTTATTAAACGTTGTACATTCAAGTTTTAAGTCTAACGTGCATTAATCGGCTTTATACATCTCGGTTCTGTTTCTGCCAAGTTCTTTTGCTTTATATACGGCATTATCAGCCTGAGCGTAGAAGTCAGTAAATGATATTTTATCGTCACAAATACTGGCACCAATACTTACCGTTAATGGTTTGTTATCAACCTTAATGTTAGCGATTAATTGATGTAATCTTTCACAAAATAATAAAAAACTCACTTTGTCTGTGTCAGGTAACATGATCAAAAATTCTTCACCACCAAAGCGAGCAACGAGGTCTGTTTGTCGACAAAACGCTTTTAACTTTTTACCAAGCTCTTTTAATACACGATCCCCCTCTAAATGGCCAAAAGTATCATTTACTTTCTTAAAGTAATCAATGTCGAGCATTAACAAACCAACCGACTGATGAGATCTTGCTGCCTGCTCAAGGACTAAAACACTTCGGTATTTCATTTCTCTTCTATTTAATAACTCGGTTAACTCGTCAGTAGAAGCAAGGAGTTTCAACGCTTCTGCTTGCTCTTCTAATGTTTCGCGGGTTTTTAATAATTCATTATAAAGTTGGTCTCTTTTAGACGCATTAAAAAAGCTCCAATAAATACAGCCATCATCACCTAAATGGGCGTTAACAGTTACTGGAATGCGTATTCCTTGAGCATTAAATATAATTAACTGCATTTCTTCACACGTTTTCTCATGTAAAAGTGTTGGGATGAGATAACTTTGAAAAAATATTTTTGACGATTTTGTGAAAATCACATCTGTACTTTTACCAATAAGCGCTTCGGGTAGCCATAATAGTTCAGTGGTAAAATATGTATTAACATAGGTAATAATTCTGGACGAGTTAGTGACTAAAGCACCACAAGGAAAACTATCAAGCGAATAATTTTGCATATTACTTTGTGCTTTATTTTTACGTGTCGTGGTCATTGTTTGCATATTCTATTATTAAGTCGACAATTTTGTTCGGGTGCGTCATGTGTAAACAATGTCCATCAGCCAGAACCACTTCCAGTTGACTATTTTTTATTTGGCTATGAATAAACTCACCAACAGTCGTGGCAGCTAATGCATCATTTTTACTTTGAAAAATTAACGAAGGTTGCTTTATGTCTTTTAAAATATAGCGATAATCAGATAAAAATGTTGCTTCAGCAAAATTCTTAGCTATAACAGGGTCGGTAGAACAAAAACTTCCCGTTAATTCTCCTATTAAATCAGTTGAATTACCATTTCCTATCACTAAGGGGGCTAAATAATCAGCCCAACCAATATAGTTTTTATCCATCAAGCTTAATAGCTCGAGTAGATCTTCTCTTTCAAAACCACCCAAGTATTCAGGAGGAAAATTCAGAAAACAAGGAGAAGGGCATATCATGATAAGTTTAGAAAATAATTTAGGCTTTTCTGTAGCAGCAATTGCACCAATGATGCTGCTTACTGAGTGCCCGACAAAGATTGCATTTGATAGCTGTAACACTTCAGCTATTTCAATAATATCTTCAGCATACCCCTCAAGTTCGCTATAACGTTTTTTGTTGTATTGTGATATATCTGAACCACCAGAGCCGACATAGTCAAATAATACAAGGGTAAATTGACTCAATAGCTTAGGCGTTAAAAATCGCCACATGTTTTGATCGCAACCAAAGCCATGAGCAAGAAAAAGTGTTTTTTCGCCTTTTCCAATCAACTTTACATTATTTCTAACAAGTACATCATTTGACAACAGCATAACATTTCCTATTAAAAATTTTCATATAGCGACTAAAAGTTATTACATTAACATTGACATGACATTTATATTACCACAGACGGAAATAATTGAATGGTTTGTTCAATGAGGTCTGTCTTTTGGCTTTTAGCTAAGTAAGCGGCAAATATCTCTCGTGAGTATACTGGCGCCTTTTCAACAATATAGAGTTTGTTTTTTTCGATATACTCAAAAGTCATTTGTCTTGGAAGATAGGCGCTTCCTCCAGCGTCTAATAAAAAGTTTAGCGCTATTCTTGGTTGGCTCATATAGTGCCTTGCAGGTGGCGCATCTTGGAATTCTCGTAAGTGACGTGCATTTACCGACTCTCCATAATCCACCATAATATGGTTGTCTAATAAAAGTGTCTCTGCCATGTCATTTGGCTCTGTGGTCACCAAATGCAATGGAACTGTAGCTACTTTTTCAGTAATTAAGTCTTTAACAAAAGGAGGCTCAAATAAAAAAGCAATATCGACTACTCGACTGAGCAAACTTTTTCTCAGCTCTAATGGAGAGTAAGTGTTAGTCAATAAACTAACATCATCAAGATTACGATGAATTTTTTTTAACCAATCTTGTAAAACAATATCCCATATTGACATCATAGAGCCAACAACTAGCTGATGAGTGTCGCTGTCGGCTACACCGACATCTTGCTTGGTTTTTTGCCACATAAACAGAAGTTCATTCGCATGTTTTATTAATCGATTACCTTCGGGAGTTAATTTTAAATGCTTTTGAGTGCGGTCAAATAACAACACACCTAAATCACCTTCTAATAACTTAATTCTTGCACTTACCGCCGATTGAGTAATGAATAAATTTTCAGAAGCTATTCTAAAATGTAATGTCCGACTTACTTCGAGAAATGTCTTTAATAGTTCAATTTTCATATAAACCCCTGAAGTTATTTAATCAATTTATTTGATTAAACCCATCAAAATATAGCGCTATATTATTTAATAAACTGACTATACACTTGATTTTACTTATTAACTCACTTTTTCTGATTAAATTAAGAGTGTTCATCCAAATATTTATTATGAAAGTTGTTATTTTGTCTAGAAACAAAAACCTTTATTCGACACGCCGCTTAAAAGAAGCGGGCGGTGCAGACATTCGTTGTTTAGTGATTGGTGGCAAAGTGGTGGCAGCGATGAAACGCCAAGGCGCAGAAGGTGAATTTCGCTCTAACTTACACCGTGGTGGCTCTGCTGAAGTGGTTAAGTTATCGAAAGCGGAGCGAGAAACCGCCGTGAGTGCTGCAAAAGCGATGGGGTTAAACATGTGTGGTGTTGATTTATTGCGCTCGCAAAATGGCCCTATGGTGATGGAAGTTAATTCATCGCCTGGTTTAGAAGGCATTGAAAAGGCGACAGGTAAAAATGTAGCTGGCATGGTGTTTGAGTTTTTAGAAAAACATGCCAAACCAAACAGCACAAAAACACGTGGTAACGGTTAATTAAAGAGAATTTCATGGACATATTACGTATTGGCGAGTTCGACATCTTACCCGGTGAGCAGCGTAAAATAGACTTACCGGTCGCTAAATTATATACCGATGCCGATGTTTCATTACCGGTTCATATCATTCGCGCTAAAAAGCCAGGACCGACTATTTTTATTAGCGCGGCGGTACATGGCGACGAATTAAACGGCATAGAAATCATTCGCCGTTTAATTCATGAAAATAAACTGAAAATAAACTGAAAATCACCCGAGGTACACTGATTGCTGTGCCGATGGTTAATGTGTATGGCGTGGTGAATCAAAGCCGTTATATGCCTGACCGCCGTGATTTAAACCGTTGTTTTCCAGGCTCGGCTAAAGGCTCTTTAGCAGGACGTGTTGCGCATATTTTTCTTAATGAAATTGTCAAGCATTGTGATTACGGTATTGATTTACACACGGGGGCAATTCACCGCTCAAACCTCCCGCAAATTAGAGCAGATATGTCTGATACCGACACAAAAGCGTTAGCGGAAGTGTTTGGTGTGCCGGTGGTGTTGAATTCCACTTTGGTGGATGGCTCGTTAAGAGAATCTGCGGTTAAAAACAACACGAAAATATTATTGTATGAGGCGGGTGAAGCACTGCGTTTTGATGAGTTTTCAATTCGAGCGGGCATGAAAGGTATTTTAAATGTCTTACAGCATTTAGGCATGATTAGAAAAGTTGCCCGTAGCAAGAAGAAAAAACTGGTGCCCTTTATTGCCAATGGCAGTCAATGGATACGGGCAAATGCGAGCGGTATTGTCCATAATATTGTGAACTTGGGTGACCAAATAACGAAAGGGCAAGTGATGGCGGAAATCGGTAGCCCTTATGGGGCGATATTTGACTCGGTGAAAGCGACACGCTCAGGTATTTTGATTGGTAAACAAAATATCCCCTTAGTACAAGAGGGTGAAGCGATGTTTCATGTGGCATATTTCAGCGAAGACGACGAAGAAATTGCTGAGCATATCGAAAATGTACAAGAGCAATTTTTACCTGAAAACGACGAGAGTTAGGAGCGTGTATGAAAAAGGGGAGTAAAGTCATTATTGGGCGTTTAGAGTCAATCGGTTTACCTGAGTTGGCGATTGACGATTTACAAGTACGGGTAGATACGGGGGCAAAAACCTCTTCATTACATGTAGATAATATCAAGAAATCAATTATTGATGGTGTGCATAGTGTCATCTTTGACCTTCACCCTGATGTGCATAACGTTGATACTATGATGCAATGTACTGCCCCGATTAGTGATATGCGTAAAGTTAAATCGTCTAACGGCACGTCTGAGGAGCGTTATGTTATTGAAACGCCTATTGTATTAGGTGAAGAAAATTGGTTAATTGAAATAACGTTAACGGATCGCTCTGATATGAGTTATTTAATGTTGTTAGGGCGTGAAGCACTTGGTAAGCGGTTTCTTGTTGACCCTTCTAAAGTGTTTTTAGGGTCAAAATAAAAGTTGGCTAACTTAAGTTTCCTCTATAAACTTTATACATTACAAGCGATCCATCTTCTGTGATCATTACCATAGAAGGTGAATCGTTCACTGACACCTAATATCAAAAATAGCGGGTTAACTCGCATCAAATAACCTAACAATATGCAGATCATATTACCGCTATTTTTTGTCACTAAAAGTTCCTTACTATTGCCTTTCAGTTAAGTTATGCCGTTTAAAATTTATTTTTTACAGTGGTTCTGAATTGCTATTGCAGCCATTTTTAGCTGATATAGTTCACTCTTTAGCGAGTTCGGGGAAAAAATATCTATTGATCAGCGAGTATGTACTTAATTGAAAACACGTATTATAGTTATTAAAAAATTAGAATAGACGCGGTTAACTTGTAATCATTTACCATATCTATTTGGAATCAGCTTTATAGATAGTGGCTGTAGCCGCTAAATAATTAAATTAACGTGGTATTAATTTTTGACTATTCCTGACTTACCCAATAATCATGCCTTAGCGGTATTGTTAATTACCATATTGGCGTTATATCTTTTTCGCCGAGACGATATTCCCTTAGAGACCTCTTCATTGGCTGTCATCGCTGTACTGTGTTTGGCGTTTGCATTTTTCCCTTTTTACGTAGATGGCATACATTTCGAACCCAGTTCATTGTTTTTTGGCTTTGGTCATGAAGCTTTAGTGACAGTTTGTTCATTAATGATTATTGGTCAGGGTATCGTCCGTACAGGTGCCTTAGAGCCCATTGGACGATATTTGGCCAAGTTATGGAAAGTAAGTCCGGCACTGTCGTTGCTGTTAACGCTTATTCTGGCTGGAGGTTTAAGTGCTTTCATTAATAACACTCCCGTTGTGGTGCTATTGCTACCTATTTTGATCAGTGTTTCATTGCGCACTAAAACAGACTCTTCGCCGATGTTGTTACCTATGGGATTAGCAACATTAGTTGGGGGAATGGCAACGACTATAGGTACATCTACAAACTTATTAGTGGTAAGTATTGCAAAAAATATGGGCGCTGTTGAATTTGGACTCTTTGATTTTATTCAACCTGCACTTATTGCTTCTGTTGTTGCGGTACTTTATTTATGGCTAATTGCGCCAAAACTTTTACCCAGTAGAACACCATCGATGCCTGATACATCGCCACGTTTATTTAGCGCTTATCTTAATATCAACGAAGAAAGTGTAGCTAACGAGAAAGCAATTGCTGAAATAATTGCTTTGACTGATGGTCTGTTAAAAATAGAAAGTATTCAGCGCGGGGCAAACTATCGGAATATTATGCCTTTACCCGATACAATACTGACGGTGGGAGACCGTTTAAAAGTTCATGATTACCCCGACCGTTTAAAAGAATATGAATCGGTATTAGGGGCAACCTTATTCTCAGGGCTAAATAAAGTTGATGACGAACATCCGTTAAAAGCTGACAAACAAACCTTGGCTGAGATAGTTCTTATTGCGGGCTCGGGCGTAGAAGGACGGACCTTACAACAAGTCAATTTCATTCAAAAACACAGCATATCAGTGGTCGCATTGCATCGAGCGGGTAAAGCTATGGAAATTGGTCGCAGCAGTATCGGCAATACCCGATTGAAAATCGGAGATGTACTTCTCGTACAAGGAGAGCAAGAACAAATTGATTTATTGAAAGCTAAACAAGGGCTACTCATTATCGATGGTGCGGAGTCGTTACCCCAAACAAGTAAAGCTCCCATTGCATTAGGCACCTTGTTGGCAGTAGTTATATCATCAGCACTCGGTATTTTACCGATTGAAATTAGTGCGATATGTGGTGTGCTGATTTTGTTAGTAACAAAATGTTTAAATTGGCAAGAAGCCTCATCAGCGCTCAGTACTCAGGTTATTTTAATTGTTGCCGCGTCTTTAGCATTGGGTGCTGCGATGATGGCAACGGGGGGGGCTGAATATATAGCCCAAGCTTTTGTTGCCTTGTCATTCGGCCTGCCGCCAGGGGGCGTTTTGTCGGCTTTAATGCTTTTATTAGCGATACTGACCAACATTGTTTCTAACAACGCCGCGGCTGTTATTGGAACGCCAATTGCCATTTCAGTAGCGAGTCAACTGAACTTGCCTGCGGAGCCTTTTATTTTGGCTGTACTGTTTGGCGCCAACTTAAGTTATGCAACACCTATGGCTTATAAAACTAATTTATTGGTGATGAATGCTGGTGGTTATCGCTTTTCTGACTTTATGCGTGTTGGTATTCCGTTGATTATTCTCATGTGGGTAACACTGTCATTACTGTTAAATTGGCTATATTTATAAAGGAAGTAGGCAACCTATTCGCCTGGTTTTCCCTAAGCCCCAAATCACTGATTTACCAATAATATATTATCGGTAAATGAAAGCCTTATTAATGATGAGGCGAGATAACTTAACAAATAAAAAATGAGGAGTGGGGAGTGACGGGTTAAAGGCTCTCTTTTAAAGCTTTGTGCTCAAACCATAAACGCATAAAATCACCGGTTAATTTTTGTTCGATTTCCATAGCACTTTCGGTTGGACAAAAAATAGTGAAAAATACCTGTGTATCGCCAAGTTCTGACGTGGCGACTTGAATATGAGGCTCAGGACCTGCAATTTTTATATCTAAACGACTTTCAATAAGGTGGTTATAGCGAATAGCGACATCTTTAAAGTCATGGCAATAGAAGTTCGCTTTTTCATATAACGTTTCCATGAAATCAAAAGGATTAACACAGTCATTACGCACAATGGTAAAATGATGTACAGCATATCGTTTAAGGAAGTTAAGATTTTTAATAACTGATGTTATCAATTGGCTATTCGGTAAATACAACGTTTTACCAGTATATTCATAATCATCTTTATTGACTTCTAATAAGGTCAGTTTTGCCCAATCAGTAGAATGTACTTCACCGACATAGTTACCTACTTGTATCCAGTCGCCAATACGAAAGGGTCTACTTGATAAGATATAAATAAAACCAATAAAACACTGAATAAATTCTCGGGTTGCTAATACTATTGCCACAATAAAAGCGGCAATAGAAAAAGCAAACTTTTGAATTTCTTCAGACCAAAGATTAAAAAGTACTATAATCATCATTAGGGTAAAGATATTACTTACCATATTGATTTTTAATCTTTTAGTTTGTTTAGCCTTTAGTTTTATTATTTTTATGATTAAATTTTTAACCAAAAAAGAAGCCATAAGCACTAAAAAGGTAACAATAAACTTATACTCAAACAGTAACTCAGTAAATTCGGTGAAGCTGTACATTTTATTGATCCATTCCATAATAAATATTTATTAACCTACTTGCTGATACTAGGTAGCATGCCTTTAAGCAATAAACCAAAGATATCGGCTCCAGTAATAATACGCTTGGTCTCTCCCCAAATCAGTAGTACGTCGTGTTCTATCACCCCAGCAAAGTTTTTATCTATAGAAGTGTTAACTTTCATTTTTAGCATGGCTTCATTTAAGGGGGTTGTTTCATCGGTGATCACTACCGGGCGATGACAGTAATTGTAAGGGTCAAAATGGGTAGGTTGGTATAAAGCTGCACGTGAATAGCCATCAGCGTCAAGCACAAGTAATGGGTAGCCGGCTTCATTAGTGAGTATTACCCAGCTATGATTGGTTTCATTCACTTGCATTAAAAATGGGTCGTCAGGACTTTGTTGTGTCACGGGAATGATAGGTAAATCTAACTTGGTTGGTAAGGAAATGATTGATTTAGGATCAATTATCTCACCTTCTTCAGTCACTTGTATTTCATCTAAGGCAAAAAAGTTTAACGCACCGATACCTTCTACCTGATTAAGGTCTGCTTCTTCGGCTGTTATATGTTGGTGGATAATACTTCTAAGTTCGCTTTCTTCAAGATAGGTAATACCTTCTTTCCCAAGCCATGCATCCAAAATAAGCGCCGTTGGTTTTGCAACAGGGTAAAATAGGATCTGATAAAAACGAATAATAGGGGCGAGCATGCTACCCATTTTTAAAGCATTTCTCGAAAAGTAAGCTTGAGGTGTAATTTCACCAATAATGGTTATTGCAATTGTCGAGAATAAAAAAGCGCTGACACCGGTAAGCACTGAATCAGACAGCATGGTTAGCAGAACATTAATGCCGACATTACCCCATAATATGGTCGTTAATAAGAAATTTGAATCATCTCTAAGACGTAGAATGGTTTGTGCGGCTTTGTTGCCTTTTTTCGCTTCAACCTCTAAATGAAGCCTACTAATAGAAAAAAATGCGAGGTTTAATCCTGAAAAAATCGCTGATTGTGTAATACAAAAGGCGATAGCACACCAAGTAATAATGTCAGTTGACATGTAATAATCCTAATCGGGCTATTAATAGCGTTAATTGGGTGAAGTATTAACTTTACTTACTGAGATCACAACTAATTATTTAACCTTTATTCTAAAATGCTGTCTATAATGGCATCATTTATAAATTAATGAGTCGTTTATAAAATTTTATAAAACTTGTGATAGGTAATGCTGATATCAGCGCTATTTTGTAATTCTAGTAAAGGATTTTTCATGATTAAATGTATGTTGATTTCACCTTCTTCACCGATAATAATTGGTGGTCAAGAGCTAGTTTCTCAATGGCAACAAGATGAAAGTACTACGCTATGGATTGATATTGATAAGGTTGAAAAATCTCAAGAAAAAGAAATATTAACTCAATTTGGTTGTCATCCTTTGGCTATTTTAGATGCGCAAAGAGAAAGACACCCCCCTAAAGTAGAACTGTTTAGTGATTTTATTTTTCTACTATACCGCGGTTTTGTTGCCAAAGAAGACAATTTAACGTTTGAACATGTACAAATCAGTATGTTCATCGGTCAACGCGTATTAATTACTGGTCACCCTGAAAGCTCTGTTGCGATAAATACACTGTTTAACGCGAGCAGTGAAAAGTATTTAGCGAGAAGCCCAATACATTTAGCGTTGAAAATATTTCACAGTAGCTGTGGTAATTATCTACAGCAGCTGTTTGATTTTGAAGCACACTTAGAAAAAATTGAAGATCAGTTTCAAGTTAGTGGTAACGATACAACCATGCGAGAAATTACGGCACATCGTTCTCGGTTAGTTAAAATTAGAAGAACGTTTAATTACCATGTAACTGTGGGCAATACCCTAAACAGTTACCTTGAAGATGATGAAACATTACTGATTACCGACAAAGAAATACATGCAGTTAATGATTTAAGAGAGCGCCTTGACCGACTACTGAGTCTTTCTCAAATGTATTATGATATTTGTGGTGACTTAATTAATGGTTACATGTCTGTTACCTCGCATCAGTTAAATGCAACCATGCGTGTGTTAACAGTTATTACTGCTTTGTTTGTTCCTTTGACCTTCCTCGCGGGAATTTATGGGATGAATTTTGAATACATACCTGAGCTAAAATTTGAATACGGTTATTTTACTCTACTTGCAGTGATGTTAGTTATTTCTGTTGGGCTTATTGTCTGGTTTAAGAAAAAACGTTGGTTGTAATTTAAAAAGAGAAAAATATTGAGCGATTCAAAAACACTTTATGAAAATAAAGTCATTAATATAAGAAAGCGGCAACCAATAATGGCTTGGTTACTCTCTTTAACTCTTATCTCTATGGGATATTATTTGTCAAAAACGCAATTTTTAGGAATAGAGTGGCTGACCCGAAGTGGGTGCTTAATTGTGTTGCTTGGTGTTTGGTCAAGCATTGGCGCTATCATCGCTGAAAGAGTGTTAATAAGTAAATTGAATATCCAACATCGGGTTGTTTTATCACGAGCAAAAATGAAGCTCAGAAAAATTAATGCGCCTGCAGAGTACATTGAAAAAGAAATTAAAACGATTGAAGATAACTTTGACGATAAAATTGACGTTGTTAAAGACAATGTTAGGTATCAGCTGGGTATTTTAGAGGTTTCTTTATTGATGACAGGTACCTTTATTTGGGGTTTTGGCGACTTAGTATTTAAAATAAGTCTTTAAAAAATAATTCTTAAAGAGTGAACGATGAGTAACAATATTTGGTGGGGCGAGTTTACCTTTGATGAACAACAAGAGAAAAAGTGTTGGAGCGTAGGCGAGCGAGCCATATTAATAAAGCGTAAAGCCACAGAGTGGAATATTTGGAACATTGAAAATCAAGAAGAAGACCACCAAATTGTGCTTTCTGACGGCGAAAAATTTAACGTAGAAAACAATGCCATTATTGGTCGATTTTTAGAGAAAGCCAGTTCAGATAAAATAAAAGTATTACCAAAATTAGCAGACCGTCCTGTTATTGCCCGTCCTTCATCTCCTTTAACTATTCTTGCTGGTGAAAAAGTACAGTTGTTTATCAGTACACCTATTTGGTTTTACGCTGAAACATTTCCAAGTGGCAAATGTTTGGTTGATTTACCTTTTTGGCGCCCCTCTGATTCATGGTTTGGCAGTTCAACCATTGATGGTCAGCTCTGCTATGCGAAATATACGTCTGCAAAAACTAAACTTGAAGAATTAGACTTACACCCTCATCGGGCAACAACAGCTATAATGGTCATTAATAGTCATGATAAAGCATTAATTATCAATAGAATTAATGTTCCGGTAAATTACTTACACTTATACGGCGATGACAAAAATCAATTGTGGACATCTGGCATCACTATCGAAATAGAAAATGAATCAGCTGATGTTGAGTTAATTGTTGAGAAAAGTATTTCGGCTAAGTTGTCTCTGCTCAAATCTATTAGTGCTCCGCGTGAGTCTTCAGAGCATGGGGAATTAATACGCAGAATTAGTCATTTATTTGGGTAAATATTAGTTCAGCAAACAAGAGTTAGGTAAATATTGTATGGAAGTCATTAATGAGTTTTTTAATACGCTCAAAGTATCTCATTTGTATACATTAACACAGGCACTTATTTTATTTATAGTCGGTTACTTTATTGCTAAAACGATAAGTAGCGGTATTGAAAAAATTGTCGATAAAAAAATGACGACACACGGCGTTTTTTTATTAAAAAGAACGGTGTTTTATACGTTGTTGGCACTATTTTCATTATCCGCTTTAAAGCATGTAGGTATAGATTTAACGATATTGCTTGGCGCAGCCGGTATTTTTACTGTTGCTATTGGTTTTGCTTCACAAACCTCCGCATCAAACTTAATTAGCGGCCTATTTCTGATGGTAGAAAGGCCGTTTTCAATTGGCGATGTGATCAAAGTTAATGAAATTTTAGGTGAAGTTATTTCTATTGATTTACTGTCTGTTAAGTTAAGAACCTTTGATAATTTGTTTGTCCGCATACCCAATGAAAGTATGATCAAAAGTGCGGTAACCACGATGACAAAATACCCTATTAGAAGAGCCGACTTAAAGTTAGGTATCGCTTATAAAGAAGATATTGAAAATGTCAGAGATGTTCTATTAAAAATAGCGGAGAAAAATGTTATTTGTTTGGAAGAGCCAGCACCCTTATTTATTTTAACCGGATTCGGATCATCATCTGTAGATATACAATTTTCAGTTTGGTCAAAAAGAGAGAACTTCCTTACCCTTAAAAATGAGATGTATCAGAATATTAAAAAAGCTTTTGATGAACAAGGTATTGAAATTCCATTTCCACATATAAGCCTGTATTCAGGTAGTCAAAGTAAACCTTCTGATGTTGCTATAAGTGCGGGTTACAAAATCACCAAAGATGGCACGTTGAAGAAGTGAAGGTTAAACAACGATTAAGCATTAATCTTATGGTTGAATGCTTAATCGTTAACACACGGTAATTAATTTACTGTTTAATCAGTAATAGATCGCACGGTGGCTCGTATAAAAAGTTTGATGTTGTACTACCCACCCAAAATTTATCGAGCATACTTCTATTAACCAAACCAATAAATAAAATGTCTATATGGTTTTTGTTAATATATGTCTTTAAGGCGTCTTCAGGTGAACCTTCGATTAACGTGTATTGATCTTGTTGAACCTTAAACTGACGTGAAAACTCTTTTAACCCTTCTCGGTGCATCGAAAGTACTTTGCTTTTGTATTGGGTTAAAACGGAGGAAATGTAACAACAATGTACAACTTGCCATTTTATCGCTAATGATCCCTCCCAGTTTTTTAAATGCTTAACGATATGTTCATCAATTTTTGCCGGGCGATCATTTTCGTGTAATGGGTCAACTGCGCCAATGACATTGAGTGGTTTTTTCCAGACGTTATTACTGAGTAATAATACGGGGGCGTTCAATTGTGTTAGCGTTTGGAAAATAGGGTGTCTTTGTTTTGGCGGTGTATCTTCTAGAATTAATAGGCCATTATTTGTTTTTGCTAATTCAGTATTAATGGCTTTAATGTGATTAGATGTATCGATAATGATTATTTCGGCTTTAATCGCACTCATTTCTAACGCATTAAGTAACGTTTGTTTTTTCTTATTGATAGGCGCTAAGTCTTCATTAACCGTTGATGAACTTTCAACCATTGAATGCCAATACCACCGCTGAGTAGACTTCACTTGAGCATCTATTATTATTTTAATTCGCATTTGATGAGCATTGGCAAGCTGAATTATTTTATCTAAAGTGACATTTTTATAAAAATAGCGCCCATCTATAAACCAAATTAATTGCTCAGTTATCATTTTTTTTCCTCATGTAGAATAATGCCTTCGCTAATACGTCCATATGACTTAGTTAACACGTCAAATATGGTTAAAGTTATAGCAAGGAAGAATGTATAGATAGTCTTTTTTACCTTAAAACATTTCTATCAGCAAAACTTAGTATGCTATGATTTTATTTAATCGCTTTAAAGTTCATTGGCAATTTACCATAATGCATAGTCGTTTTTTCTTATTTATATTGTTTTTTTTATTTCCACCTTTTGCCTTATCGAGCACACTTTTAGTTCATATCTCTGATGATTTACCCCGTGAAGTAACACAAAATATTCATGCCTACCTAGGCACGTTGCCAGAGGATGATACTGAACGGGCGGCATTTTTCTTTACAGCAAAAAAACAGGCATTAAATGCATTAAAAGCACTGGGTTATTATCGTGCGGTGGTAACCAGTTCGACTGAAAAAAACGGAAATAAAAATACTTGGACGCTTTCGCTTGGTGTAACGTTAAATCAACCAACGCGCGTAAAAAAAGTACGTATTAATATAAGTGGTAACGCCTTAGGTGATAGCGTTTTTTCTGAAATCATCAGAAAAATTCCAATTGTTTCAGGTGATATATTACACCACGGTGTTTATGAACAGTTTAAAACAGACCTTGTTTCTCTTGGCTTAGAGCGCGGATACTTTGATAGTAAATTTATAAAATCTACGATTGCGATACATAAAAGCCTAGAAACAGCAGAAATAATTATTCACTTTGACAGCGGATCTCGTTATCAATTCGGTGAAATAAAGTTTACTGACTTTGCTATAAATCCTGATGTTTTAAGGCCTTTACTCACTTTTAAACAAGGCGATTTTTATCAACAAACATCGTTGCAAAACTTGCAGAATGAACTTGATGAAACGCAGTATTTTAGCAATGTTGTTGTTCGACCTGAAATTGAGAATACGACCAACAACATACTGCCTATTGATGTGTCATTAGAAAAAGCAAAGCGCCATCAATTTAATTTAGGGCTAGGTTATGCAACGGATACAAAAGAAAGGTTTTCTTTTGGGTGGAAAACACCATTAGTTAACCGTTACGGACATCGCCAAGAAACACGGTTGTCGTATTCAGCGATTAACCCAACGGGCTATTTTATTTACAGTATTCCATTATCGCATGCCAATAACGATGTCTTGCAGTTGCAGACTGAATTAGAAAAAAATGACTATGGCGATTTAACGAGTAAGTTTTTTTCTTTTCAAGTTGGTCGTGTTTATCTTAAAGGTGATGTGTTACGCCAACCTTATTTAAGACATCTCAGTGAGGAGTGGGACACTGATGGTGTTTATGATGATGCTGATTATTTTATCCCTGGATTTACTTGGTCTGATATTGACCGCGATGGCCCTTTACTCGACCCAACTCAAGGGTTTCGACAATATTATAACCTAGAAGGAAGTTATGAAGGTTTATCGTCGGAAACCTCCTTTTTACGTTTCAATGCGCGTTGGAAATATATTTCATTGTTAGCGCCTAAGCATCGCGTGGTAGCACGAGTAGAGCTGGGCTATGTGATTGTTGACAAAAAATTTGAAGAAGTGTTATCTCCTTCATTACGCTTTTATGCGGGGGGCGATCAAAGTATTCGAGGCTTTGATTATCAATCAATTGGTCCTAAAGTCACGCTTTCAGATGGTCTTAATCAAGGGGAAGAAATCGTTATTGGTGGGACTAATATGGTCGTTGCTAGCCTAGAGTATCAGTATTATTTTTCAAAGACTTGGCGAGGGGCACTCTTTGTTGATGCAGGTAGTGTTAATGACAATGATAAGTTAGACCCTGTTTATTCTATTGGACCCGGCCTTCATTATATTTCTCCTATCGGACCCATCAGGTTTACTTTAGGGTATTCATTGAGTGAAGAAAACCCTTCATGGCGTCTTCATTTTAGTATTGGTGCAGAGCTATGACTTATAAACGGGCAAGTTTCACAATAATAGCGGTGATAACGGGCTTACTCTGTTTTCTCGCGATACTACTTTCAACGCCTTTGGGAGCAAAGCTATCACTTTATGCCGTTAGCGCGACTTCCTCTGTTCAAGTTAAGTACAAAAGTGGCGCACTTTTAAATGATTTAGTGCTAGGTCAATTAACAATCGAAAATGATAAAACGATTATTGATGCAAAAAATATTGGTGTTAAGTTACATTTACGGTGTCTGTGGAAAAGCCAACTTTGTATTGATGAACTGAGTATTGCATCACTGCAAGTGAACATGAAAGAAGGGCAGGCAACATCATCTAATGAACTTGTCGAAGAAGCGATTAACTCTTCAAGCTTCACGTTACCCTTCACCCTTAAATTGAAAAAGTTCTCTTTAGCGAGAGCGGAAATTAAAAGTCCCGAATTAAAGGTTAACTTAATCGACTTTTCTAGTGCTTTATTTATCAATAAAAATATTGTTAATCATTTATCTATAAACCTAGAAAATGCGCGCTTGGTTAACGCCAACATTAAGTTATATGATAAGCAGAGTCCATCAGTAAAACCTATTGAAATGGCTTGGCCGCTGGCAACACTGCCTAAGCTTTATTCACCGGTTAAGTTAGCGGTAAGGTCGTTAGTTGTTAAAAAATTGACTGTGAATGAAGTCGACAGTAGAGGTAATGAAAATACACTATTAGCGACAATTGATGCCGCTGCAAAAATATCATGGTTTAAAACGAAACTGTTAATCGATGAATTATCATCAACAGTTGCAGGTGTTGGCGCGTTATCTTTGAAGGGAAAGGTCGATTTTGTGCCTCCCTATGTTGTTGACTTAATCTTAAAGAGTTCAATCAAAAATTTCGAATTACTACCACAGCTAAACGACACAAAACAAGTCGTATCCTTGCAGGGTAATTTATCTGATTTAGTCACCAATATAAGCAGTGAGGGGGAAATAGAATTAAGTGCGCAAATGTCAGTAAATGTCACTGATGCAAACTTACCTTATAAATTGAAGGCTGATGTAAGCCAATTTACCTTGCCTGATAATATTGCCAAGGTTATTACCCCCTCAACACTCTTATTACAAAGCGAAGGCGATATTAACCAACACCTGATCGATTTGAAAAGTAATATCAGTGGCTTTGGTTATCAAGACGCATCACTTGTTTTAAGTGCAACTTATGATGAGCAAACTTTTAAAATAAGCACCTTACATTTTGAAGAATCGCACGCAAATAACATGCTCGATATTAAAGGCGAATTACAGTTAGGTAGCCGCCTGTTATGGGATGTTAAGGTAGAGTCATCGGGTATTAACCTACCTAATATCAACAAAGAATTATCAGGTAGAGTGCAGGGGCAGATCAGCAGTAAAGGCTTTTTCCTTGATAACGAATGGGCATTTACGCTTGATGATTCTAGCATTCAAGGTGAAATAAATCATCTTGCGCTTACCGCTGCTGCTAATATTGATATCAACCACAAGGGTGAACTAGCGCCGAGTAATATAAACCTCAATTATGGTGGTATCGCAGTTAAACTCAAAGGGTATAGCGAAGGAAACTGGCATGTCGATGGCTCAGTTAATATTGTTAATACGGGGTTATGGCTTAAAGATATAGAAAGTGATCTGCGTTCGAATATTTCAATATCAGGCCCAACTCAGCAGCCAGAAATTAATTTACAAGGTGAATTAACCGATTTATTCATGGTTGGTGTTTCCAGTGATATGGTTAATGTTGACCTGAAATATCGCCCATTGGATAATCATCAACATCAAGTGTCCTTTGCGAGTAAGGAGCTGAACTTAAAGGGTCACCGCATTAATAGTGTGAACTTAGCAAGCAGTGGTGATTTAAGTCAGCAAAAGGTAAACGTTGCTTGGCTTGGGGATTCTTCGATTGATTTATCGATTAACAGCAACTATTTTGCGCAGAGCGACCAATGGAAAGTGGAAACAGATAAGGTTACCTTTTCTTTAGATGAACATGTTTTTAAATCAAGTCAGCCAGTTAAACTACTATATGATAATGCCAATAATACCCTTGCCTTGAATAAACACTGTTGGCTTGGGAAAACTTCACAGCTTTGTCTCATTGATGATGCGACTGTTAAGCTTACGGAAGGTGAATTAACCTTAGCCATTAAATTAGGTAGTGATCTTTTAAGCCTTTTTATTCCTCAAAACATTTTTTTGCAGAGTACGCTTGCAGGGAATGTTGCTATAGGTTGGCAACAAGATAAAATGCCATCAGTTAACGCTAAATTACTCATCAGTGACGGACAAGTAGCAGTAAAGAAAGAAGGCAGTTTACATAAATTGCTTGCGTGGCAAAAAGGCCAATTGAATTTACAACTGAATAACCAAGGTATTGCAGCAAATATTGCTTTGCTTTCTCAAGCGACTACTGAAATAGTCAATCTCAGTAGTGTTATCTTATTTGCCGACAATCGAACCATAGATAGTCAACTTATTATTAATGACCTTAACCTTTCACCATTGCAGGTTTTCTTACCCGAGCTTACATCATTGGAAGGTCTCTTAAATACTTCGCTCACCATTGTTGGCGATTTAGATAAACCGACCATAAATGGTGGAATAAAACTAACCCAAGGCAAAGCTAAAATTTTAGGCAATATTAATACCTTAGAGGATATTAATATGGCTTTTGACTTTAAAGGGCAACAAGCGGTTATTTCTGGTGGTCTTAATATTAATAATGCAGCAGTCACGGTTAAAGGTGACGCTGACTGGCAAGATGAATTGAAAGGTAATTTTGATTTTGACGGTGAATCACTACATTTTTCGATTCCTCCTGATCTTACATTAACCGTTTCTCCCCACCTCAATGCACAAATAAAAGCGTCTAAGCTTAAAGTATCAGGCCGCATTGAGATACTTGATGGCAAATTATTGGTTAATAAATTACCACAAGGAAGTGTTAGCTTAAGTAAAGATGTGATTATTGTTGATGATACAGGCGAACAAGTGGCTAATGAAAAGCCATTTGAACTCTATACCAATGTTCGTGTGGTTATTGCTGACGCTTTCAACGTTGAAGGCCAAGGTTTTGTTGGGCGTTTAGGTGGTGAATTACAAGTGAGCCAGCAGGCTAACCAGCCCTTACAACTCTTTGGTAGTTTAAAAATCCCCCAAGGTCGTTATCGCGCTTATGGGCAGGATTTATCGATAACAAAAGGCATTATTTCTTTTAATGGCACAGCAAATAACCCTTATGTAACGATGCAAGCAACCCGTAGTATTGAGAAAGAGAATATTATCGTCGGTATTGATGCAACAGGTTTAGCTAATAGTTTACATATTAAATTATTTTCAAAACCGACAATGCAACAATCTGAAACCTTGTCATACTTAGTGAGAGGTCGAGGGTTAGATGCAGAAACGAGTGACAGTAATACGGCAATTGGCGTAGCTTTAGGGGCAGCGTTAACAAATTTTTCGGGGGTACTTACCCAAATAGAAAAATTGCCACTGATTAATAGAATTGAAATTGATGGTGA
Organism: Colwellia sp. MB02u-14; assembly: GCF_014076915.1. Lineage (NCBI taxonomy): Bacteria > Pseudomonadati > Pseudomonadota > Gammaproteobacteria > Alteromonadales > Colwelliaceae > Colwellia > Colwellia sp. MB02u-14. Next base: position 118,072 of record NZ_JACGUX010000049.1, on the reverse strand, counting down.
CGACGAACAAGCTTCCATAGCGGGCTATTTAGGTGAACAAGTTTATATTAAATATGGTGTGGGTATTATGGAGCCTATTAATGAATTAACGGTGAGGTTCTATTTGTTAAATCGGTTGTGGGTTGAAACAGTTTCGGGGTTAGAAAACTCTGCCGACATTTACTACTCTTTTGATATAAAGTAAATAAACGGGTAGTCAAATAACCTAGTAGTAATCGGCTTCACGGGTTAGTGCCCTTTAGCACCGCGAATGAATACCCCAGTAGCAGATTTTGTCTAACTGCCAGGTTTTACATAAAGTCTTCTAAATGGTATAAAATTCAGTTATAAATCGATTCAAGGCTGCTTTCCAATTTCCAATGGGCATTGTCATGATCAATAATAAGCTCATAAATCCCCCCCATTGCTCTATTTGAACAGAGATTAAATGAACGTTTTGCTGTTTTTTGAACTGTTTATGGCTTGATTTAAGCCTTGATACGTCAGTGCCTGCCCGAGTAAGCCTAATCATTTAGCTTTATCGAAATGATCATCGTCAATGTTGGAAATGGCTCATGCTTGTGTGGTGTAGCTTGCTGTTTTGATGAGTTCGATATAAATATAAAAATTTGCCAACGCAACTAATGGCCTTATTCACGTGCATCATCGAGAGAAAGCTCTGTTAACATGGCTTTAATCAATCAATATTTACTTCATTAGCTAAAACAGAAGAGGTTATTACTAAGGAGATTATGAGTATTAGTAACCCTGTAGTCATTACAACCTGCTGCTTCCTTGTAATACTATGATAACCATTTCATATTTTAATTTATTTGCTTTAGCTCTTTTTTATAGTGATGATTGTTCTGCACATAATGAGCTGCGCCTGCTGCGATCATTACTTTGGTTTTTTCATCGAGCTGTTTAACCACTTTTGCAGGTGAGCCTAAGACCAAACTCCCATCAGGAATGACCATGTTTTCGGTCACTAAAGCATTAGCACCCACTAAGCAGTTTTTGCCAATTATAGCGCCATTTAATATCACAGCATTGATACCAATTAAACTCCCTTCGCCTATGGTGCAACCATGTAACATCACTTTATGACCAATCGTTACATTTTCAGCAATGTTAATAGGGAAACCTTTATCAACATGTAGAATAGACCCGTCTTGAATATTAGAGTTTTTCGCTATCTTTACTTGTGCTAAATCGGCTCTGATCACGACATTAAACCAAATACTGACATTTTCGCTTAAGTCTACATTGCCTATTACAGAAGCGTTGGGTGCTATAAAGCAGCTTTTAGGGATTTTGGGAGAAAGTTCACCTAACTGGTAGATCATATCTTGATACCTCAATATTAATATATACATTGAATATAACGAATTAGACATTAACATTCATTAACTTTGTCGCTTAATAATCTGTTTACTGTTGTTGGTATCAGTCGTTATTTAACTTAAGGGGATATACTCTACATTTAGCTGGTGATCAAAAATATGAAGTGGCATAGTTAATTTGGCCACCTACTTAGAGATGTTATTATGCATCTCATCAAACGTTAGGTGATACAAATGACAAAGAAAAAACGTCCCAATTTTAGTCCTGAATTTAGATTAGAAACAGCACAATTAGTTGTTGATAATGGCTATACCCACGAAGATGCAGCGAAAGCGATGGGTGTTGGTTATTCCACCGTTAGCAAATGGGTTAAACAGTTAAAAGAAGAGCGAAAAGGTAATCAACCTAAAGCGACTCCGATGACCCCTGATCAATTAAAAATACGTGAACTTGAAAAAAAATTAAACGTATTGAATTAGAAAAGGATATTTTAAAAAAGGCTACCGCTCTGTTGATGTCAGACTCCCTGAACAATTCTTATTAATTGAGAAACTCAATCAGAGCAATATAAACAAGTACCCTATTAGTACGTTATGCTATGTATTTGAAGTACATCGCAGCAGTTATAAATATTGGGTAAACAGGGATAATAATTTAAGCTCCTCAGAAATCAAATTAAGAGCAGATGTTAAACGCTTTCATGCACTTAGTGGTGGCTCTGCGGGTGCTAGAAGCATTGCTGACATGGTGACTAATGAAGGCTATCCATTAAGTCGTTATCGAGCAGGAAGCTTAATGAATGAACTGGATTTAGTGAGTTGCCAGATACCTAAGCATAAATATAAAAAGGTGAATAAAGATCATGTAGCCATCCCAAATATACTCAAACGCCAATTCGCTGTTGTTGAGCCTAATACTTATTGGTGTGGCGATGTGACGTACATTTGGACGGGTAATCGTTGGTCTTATCTTGCTGTTGTCCTTGATTTATTTTCTAGAAAAGTTATTGGCTGGGCTATCTCAAATTCACCTGATAGTGAGTTAACGATGCAAGCATTAATGATGGCATATGAGAGCAGAGGAAAACCCAAAGGTGTCATATTCCACTCAGATCAAGGAACGCATTACACCAGCAGAAAGTTTAGGCAACGACTGTGGCGTTATCAAATCACACAGAGTATGAGCCGCCGTGGAAATTGTTGGGACAATGCACCAATGGAGCGATATTTTAGAAGTTTAAAAACGGAATGGATACCAACGATAGGATACAAGAATTTTAATGAAGCTAAGCAAGCGATCATTAATTACATCATGACTTATTACAATCAGACGAGGCCACATAGGTACAACGCAGGAATAAGTCCAAATGAATCAGAAAGAAGGTATGAGTTAAGCTACAAAACTGTGGCCAATATTACTTGACCACTTCAGAATTATACGGTTGTAATGGGACTGTTCATCTTTTCAGTTTTGATTGTAGCTATTCTATCAATAGGTTGATCTACAATTACATATTGCTTCATTTGAGATAAGTATTGCCAGTTATATGGTTGCTCTCTGATACACTTTTCTAATCGTGTGTATACAAGGCTGGAAATAGCACCTGATTTTAGAAGTTCAGTCCTTATGGGCTCGTGAATTTTAATCTCAAGTCTTCCATTTTTAAACTCGGCAACACCTGAGATAACCGCAGAGCCTGTTTTTGAAGCCATATACTCTATACCCGACATGCCAGCCATGACTCTATTGAACATAGGTACAGCTATAAATGCACTACTATACTGAAATATGTCAGGGTACATTGATAACCACATACCACCTCGTAGTGATCTTATGGATTTAACTAAATCTCTAGTGCTATTATGAAAAATCATTATATCTTCTTTATCGCTATCAATCACTTCTAAGTGTTTTGCGTTACCTGAATTCACATCAGTTGAATCGAAAAATGTTCCCAGCTTGCTTTCATTTTCCGATAAAAATTTACTCAAACCTATTGCGGCAATTGATTGTATAGACTGGTGAGGGGTTATAATTATTGCCCCTTCACTACTTCTTGCAAGCGCCAAGGCCTTTGGATGAATTTTGTAATCTACAAATTCAGCTATAAATTTACTTCTCGATCTTGCCGATAAATTACCGTACCACCATTGTAAGAGTTGACCTCTTGAAAAGGTTACAAAGTGCTTTAATGTGTCTATATCTGCCCTCTTGTGACTATAGCCGAAGAAGTCTACAAGGTTATTTTTTACCGCGGATTTCTTTACCGAAATAAAGTACTTATAATTACCCATTAACCATCCATATATCGAAATTATATACAACACGACTTTCATGCAGACCTCTCTTCTTGATGGCGTATAATCAACTTTTGTAGGGCATCTTTCTTTATTTGTTTTGGTATTGAATAAAAGGGGAAATACCGGGCTATATTGTCTAGATTTGTATCCTTTTTTCTATTCTGTATATACTCAGTAATGATGGTAGTAATGTTATTAACTATTTTGATTTTACCTTCCATTGAATACATATTTGCATAACACGAACTAATTTCATAAGTATCCATTTTGATATAATTAATAGTATTCCCTGCATTTTTTATCAATGCAAAAATCGTTAGGGGTAACTCATAATCTATTGCTAATACTGAGGTATTTATATTAAAGTTGTCAGGATCTACATCGGTATTGGGAGTATAAATAAAAATCGTCTTTTCTGCTTCTTTCCACTTAGCTTTAAACTCAAGGTAAGTACAATTATCACCAGTATTTATCTGCTTTTTCGCACCGAGTTTACAAACTTTATAGTTAGTATTTTTATTTACATATTTATAGAATATATCGTTGTCTAATTGATTAAATGGTTCAAAAAAAAGGATGTTCTTATTCCCGTTAAAAATATTATTTCGATCATAATTATTCTTTATGTGGCGCAACCACCTGTTTATGCGCTTAGTGAACTTAGCATCAGCTTCTTTCTTAACGGCTTTTGACAAAACATTATTAAACCCCTCTTGAGTTGTCATTATAAAGCCCTCTATTTTTATATGAGTTACTAACTATATTAATGGTTCTCATAGAAATCCTTACTACTCCTATAAGCATAAACATCATTAAAACAAGCCCCAACACACTACCAAGTAACGTCATAATAGTAATTTCTGAATTTACTCCATCATAAAGACTCACAAGTAGAGTGAATTGATTGTTGAGGAAACTGATGATCAGCAAAATGTAAAGTACAGCTATACCCAGATAGCAGTATGAGAATATAACATTCTTTACACCTGCTGCGCTAAACGAAAATAAGCCTCTAGATACATACCTATGGAGGTTATTAACATCAAGAACATCGCACAGAATCCAGTATCCATCAAACTTGAACAAAGGATTTAAGGTGAATATGATTGATATTGTAATTAGATTACTAGCTGATATTGCCGTAGCACTTTCAAACACAATCCCATACGAAATAACTACCAACAGAAATATTAATTGGAAAAACACTCCTCCAAATGAAACCCATGATCGTTGAGATTTAGTTAGCGTCCAGCTTTCATTAACATCTGCATATAGAACGGGGAATATATAATACAATCCGAAACCAATTTCACCAGCTCTATCTGTGTACTTAACCAGCGCACTTGCATGACCAATTTCGTGAAATAGAACACTAAAAAAATATATTATGAAAATTAGTATAGGATCACTTAAAAACATAAATTGATTAAACTCTATTACTCGAATTTCTTCGCTATACATACCAAAGCAACAAAATAATAAAACGGCTAAAATGACAAGGTGAGATTTTGAAAAGAGAATCGTAAAGGGTTTAGATAATGTTGTTACTGACTTACTACTCAGTAGATCTAAAGTGAAAATAAAACCATCAAGACCATGCTTTTTATTATCAATTCCATCACCAACTAAACTTAACTTTTGTAAGCCTTCGATAGCACCTTGTGATGTTAGTCCACTGTTTTTACAATACATATCGAATTCATCGACAGTATTTGAGTGCGATTGGATTTTTTCGAGGAATCCACTTAATTCGGGGGATATTTCACTATAACTACCATTTGTGTTTAGTAGGTATCGGTCATTTTCAGTAGAAACACTAAGTGAAAACTTTGAAAATATGATTGGAAATTCCAGTTCCATTGTGATTTCCTATTTTAAAATAAGAATAGAGGCCGAGGCCTCTATGAAATTCTAAGTATTACTTAAAATGGGATGCTACATGACGGTTCTTGACAACCATTTTCTTGAGGGCATGGTGCCTGTGCTTGCGCATCAGTTACTGCTGCGCTAATGATCTGCATTTCTAAGCGAGTGTCTAGTTTTTCTACATCAAACATTTGGTTATTCATATTTTTATCCTTTTTTTTATTGTGAGAGGTTCCCCTCTATTCCTTTTGGCACGTTGCCAGCAGTGAATCCTTTTAGAATCAAAATCAATTCTTAAATAATTAACTTGTAATTATATTTACAAAATATATACATTGTGTAAAGATTTATTTTACATCAAGATATTCACACATATTTATGATTGAAACTAAGTACTATATAATTTGTCATAATTGAATAATAAGGCTAAGGACATGGAATTGTCATGAATAAGGTATGAAATCTGAACCATTTTTCTATCCAGGTATTAAAGATGATGAAGTTTTAGACACTAATTTTTGTTTTAATTATGACATTAATGTCCCTTACTCTGCGTTTGATAATTTGGTCATAAAAAACTCAAAATCCGACATCAAAAGCACAGTAAAAGTATCATGTAAACTAACCCATTTAGTATTTATTATTGCGGTGCATATTGCACTTGGTGCTGCCTTTAATTTGTCAAAATCTGGCTCAAAAATACAAGTTACACCTTATGCAGAACCTAAAGTAAGGGCCACTTTATATTATAGAACGCCAGCTAAAGCAAAGGTTCCTGAGACCAAATCCATTATAAAAAAAACAACAAATGCTAAACTCATTCCTAATAAAATTACTAAGAACCAATTGCCTAAAATCCAGTCAATTTCAAAGGAAAAACTAAAAAGTACTTCTAAAGAGACTAGTACATTCATTAAAGAATCACTCCCGTCTATCAATTCTACTGAGCCACACTCAAACACATTAAAGAGTTCATCTTTAGCAGAACAATCATTAAATAAATTAAGAGCATCAATTAATGCACAAACATTAGAGCAAGGTTTGAACGAAGACTATGAGGAAAAACTAGCTAGCGAAAACAGTATAGATAAATCTATCAACAAATTTTTTCCTGATTCAACTAAAGCGGAAGAAATTAAACTTAAGAATAAAAATGTAGATTGTAACTCTGGATTTCAAAGAGGTGTTGCTGAATTAAGTGGGCTTCTAGGAGGAAGGGTTAAGTGTTACTCAACCCCATCTTTAAAAGATTTTCTTAAATCCAGAAATAAGCACTAGGTTCTCTTAATCATTACTCAATTTTAAATTTTCAATTTAATATTAATAACCTTTAAAATCAGCTTCCCCCTACAACCTACTGAAGTGGAATTTTTACCACGTTGAAAAAATTGTATTATCAACTGAATCTTTAAAATCACTACTCTTTTAATACAATGTCTTCAATATTATTTAAGATATAAATAGAGCTTTGTTGGTAAGACGATACAGATTTTTTAGTATAAAAAACATACTTAAAACCAATTTCATTAGCTTTAATACTGAGATTAATTAAATAGGATAGAGAATTAAATTGTATTTCTAAAATATCAGATAAATAAAAGATAAATCGGACATTAATATTCGAATAGTTATTGGTAAGTTTTTATTCAAAAACGACTATAAAAAATGAATGAACTCTATGGTGCTTTGTGCCCCCAAGCACCATAGAATTTAATACCTAAAATCATATTAATCTAATGTCCGTTTAGATATTTTTTAATCAAATTAGAATTTTTTTCTTTACAAGTATCTGGTGAAATTTAGAACAATTCTATTATCTAACGCAGGGCTGATTTTCATCGATTCAAATGTCGCTAGATAAACTAAAGCTAAGGTCTTCTTTCGTATCTTAGCAGTCATCAAACTAGCCCCTCGCTCTATCTCGCTTTGAGGAAATAACCCCCTAAGTTTTCATTTTAATTTAGACTGCTATGTACAAAAAGGGGATATTATTCAGGCCTAATTTAGCTCCATCTGCTCAAGGTAACTTATGTTCAGTTTTATTAGCTTTTTAAGCTTCTTTTTTAGTTTCTTAATTTTACTTTTTAAATCGTCATCTTTACCAACATTAATATTGGCAATATAGCTTTGGGCTTTATCTAACTCTTTATTGTGAATATAAAGTTGTACCAAACGATACTCTGCCCATGGCTTATATTGCTCATCGGCTAATGGTATCGCCTGAATAAGTGACTCAATGCCTAATTCAATTTCTTGTCTTGATTCAGCAGAAACCTTACCTTGTTGATATAAAGCACGACTTTTTTCTTCATTGTCATTGGCATGTTTTATTGCAAGATTTAAATCAATACGGGCTTTTTTCCACGCTTCATCTTTAATATAAGCACTTGCTCTAGTCAAATATAATACAGCGCTTTCAGGAAATTCTTTTAAACCTTCAAGCAACGTTTGCTCGGCTAAATCAGCTTTTTCAATTTGCCAATAAACATTGGCTAGTTGTTCATAACCTTGTTCTTTATTAAAGCTTTGCAGTTGCTTTGCATAGGTAAGCGCTTTATCTGTATCACCACCTGCAATGCTCGGCGCTCCTAAATGAAAACCAATCAAGGTATTTAACGCATCTTCATGATTGGGGTTTAATTTAATTGTTTTTTCCATCGCTTCTAGAAAGTCTTTGGCATAACCTAGCTTTGAAAAAATACTCGCTTTTTGTGCCATGATCACTGCGCTAACACCTAAGTAATAATTTACGTCAATGTTTTCGGTATGGTCATCGCGTAATTCTTCAAAATAATCAAACGCTTCTTCAGTTTTATCTTTTTGCAATAAAATTCTGCCACTTAATATTTGCCCTTCAATACTTTGCTTCTCTTCCAAGGACAATTCATTAAAAGCAAGTTTAGCAGCTTTTACATCATCATTTTCTAAAGCCGTAGCAACAAGGGTAGTATCTGCGTAGCTCGTAATGCTCATTGTTACGGATAAAGCTAAAGCAATTAATTTTTTATTCATTTTACTTCCTGTAATTATTTTTAGTATATAATTTATGCTATTTGCGTTATTTATATTGTACTTTTTTGGAATCTTTGGCTACTAACCAAATCACTCTGACCACAACAGTCTTTCGTTAAGCCTTCTCGCAACACTGCTTAACTTTTGTTGGCTGTGTATAGATAAATCAGTTCCTTTTGGGAAATATTGTCGGATTAGCCTATTAGTATGTTCATTTGATCCTCTCTGCCAAGGAGAATAAGGATCACAAAGATATACTGGAATTTTTGTCGCTATCGTAAATTCTTTGTGATTAGTTATTTCATAGCCTCTGTCTCATGTGAGGGATTTATACATTTCTCTTGGTAACTTTTTAGCATTTTTTATTAATTATTTTATGACCGTCTTAGTTTTACTATCCTGAACTTTAACAAGCATTACATAGCGTGAATGACGCTCTACAAGGGTTGCAATATAGCTATTATTACAACCTTTAATTAAATCTCCCTCCCAATGTTCAGGAACAACTCTATCTTCTGCTGACTCAGGCCTTTCACAGATTGTGAGTCCATCTGATATTTTCCCATATCCTTTATTTTTTAGTGTGGCGTGGCTGGAGTAGCGCATGATACGCTTTGATCTTAAACATTTTTGTAGTTCTTTTTTTAATGCGCCCCTTGTTTGAATATACAACGTTTTATATATCGTCTCATGTGACACTTTAAAGTCTTCATTATTAGGATGAGTTCTTTGTGGCCAACCCGCTATTTGTTGTGGTGACCATGCGCACTTTAGTTTACGAGCGACAATAAGAGTTAGCTTTTTATTTAATGCTAACTTACATGTTTTAGGTCGCTCTGCTCTTATCCATGCAGCTTTATCTGTATGTGCAGCACGATATTTATCATAGCAACCGTTACGATTAATTTCACGGCAAAGAGTTGATGGTGTGCGGTTGAGTTTAGTAGCTATAGATTTCCTTGATAGGCTGGCTGAAATACCACGAGAAATCTCTTCACGTTCATCCAACGTTAAATGATTTTTTGCCCTTTGTTTGTTGTTAGGTCGTATACCTCCAGTCGCCGCTATAATGCGAGATATAGAAGGATGATGTCGGTCAAACAATCTAGCTATATCATTAAGCGTACTTCCTTGTTGGTATTTTTCCCACATTAATGCTTTTTGCTGAGCAGTATAGATAATACGAGTTCTTCCTTTCATCGCTGCGCTCCTTTGTTTAAGGATAGCATTGCATTGACCATTTGAACTCAAGGCGAATTGCAGACAGTCGGGGGTCATTCAATCCTATGACCGATTTTCGCTGCATTATTAGCACACCACGGCAAATCAAGCTATAGTAGAGTCCGCAGTTGGCCCACACACATGGCCTGCTTATTCCATCCACTTTTAGCCAAAATAAGAAGTGTCAGATTTTTTTACAAAGCCACATATTAATAACAGAAAAACAAGCTAACACGTTGTATTACATATAATAAAAATTAGTGGTATGAGGTTTACCATACATTCAGTAGACTTAGCATATCGCACCTTATATGAAGGCATAAGCCTTTGTCTGGTCAGGAAGTTACGCTCATTCACTTTACATCATGAGCGTTAATTAATAGGTAGTTGTTACCTCACACCTTGGTCACCCCTCAATGAGGTTATCAGATAACATTAGATGGAAGTAGATGATGAAAAATAAAAATATAGTATTAAAAACCTGCTTAACCGCTTTGGCTTTGTCTGTTGCTGGTTTAGCAAATGGACAAGCTGCAGGCATGACCCCTGACGAAATGCTCACGTATTCTGTCATTTCAGGAGGTGCGGTGAATATAGCAGCGCAACCTGATTATGTGACAGCCCCCAATGTTGGCGGACATCTCGCTGGACAAGCGGCTGTTGTTGTCGGTGCTTATACGACCGTCAATGACATCTATGCTGGCGCTGCTGTTACTACAGGTGCTTGGTCAAGAGTGAAGGATGTCGACGCTGGCGCTGCCGCTGGAGTGGGTGCTAATGCCTTCGCTCTGGACGTTAACGCGGGGGCCGCAGTGGTCGTCGGTGCCAATGGGCAAGTCGGCACAATAACAGCTGGCGCAGCCATCACATTGGGCGCAGGTGTGGGTCATAAGGTCCCCAACGATTATACAGGAGTTGTCACTCGTGGTGCGGGTAGCACAGTTATCACCGATTCGACCGAATATTCAGACATATACCAAGAATGGGCAAATGATGCAGCAGAGACATCAACAGGCATAATAAAGAAAGCCGACGATATGGTAGTTGCTATGGAGAATATTGATACTGTTCTCGAACGGACCGCGAACGTAAACCAGGAATATGTCAATATTAATACGGACCTGTCCAGCTCTTCTATTGGAACGGTCGGTACTGAAACAACAGTTCGCTACAGTGCGATAAATCTGCAGGTGGACTCCAAACTTTATATAGATGGCGACGTCACGGTCATTACAAGCGAGGCAATGACTATCGGGGCTGGGGCAGAAATTGTGCTGGGTGACGGTGCTACTGTGACATGGATTTTGGGCGGTTCGCTCAATCTAGGAGCAGGGTCAACGTTTAGTGGTGAGACGTATGTGAATGGCGCGGTAAATGGCGCCACGAGCGATGTTGCATGTGGAAATTTATACGCCACAGGACCGGTAAGCGTTTCTACCATTGGTGATGCCTGTTTAATCCCAGTTGCTGAGGTACCACCGATGTGATTCGAGATTGATTTAGTGAGCATAGGTGGTAAATACAGTTGTATAGACGATTAAAATACTATGTATTTACTAAATATCGATACTGTGTGTTATTTCAAACTTTCGAAATGCCATGATCATGATTGGACATATTTAAGTACGAATCGCAACGGGGTAATTGATTCAAGATACCTAATCTTTATACGGCCAGAGCAATCCGAGGTATGATAGAATACTTTGAAAGATGAAATAAATAGCCGGTTATAAGTGTGGCTTTAATTTCTTAACTACTTGACCATTTACGATAGTACGACATCTGTTTTTGTGGGGGTAACCCATGCTCCAATGCGAGCATTGACCCATCGCTGCCAACGTTTTACGTACAAACCTCGGCCAAAGCCATCTCATCTGAGGTGGCTTTTTTTATGCTTAGTTGCTCATAAAGCTGCCTGTAGTGTAAAACGTGTTTTGCCACCGTCTTTGCTGCGACGGTTAATTGTTTGCCATCAAAATGATAACCAAGAAAATCCCAGCCCCGACTGATTTTATCGATAAAGGTTTTATCCGGCGCTTGTTCCACTTTTAATTGATTAAAGTGTTGATTGACGGTTCTCACCGCCTTGCGCAAGTGCTAACGCGTTTTGGCTAATACAATCACATCATCGATGTACCTGCGATAAAAATAGCGAGGGTCACCTTCCATCTGCTCATCTAAGCCCTTTAAGTAATAGGCAGCGATTACAGGTGATAAGGGGCAACCTCTGGATATTCCACAAGTAATGGACTTAAACGTACTACCCCTTTCAGCGCTGCGTTTCACAAACTGCACTAACAAGCGTCAGATAAACGGGTCGGTGATGTCTTTATCCAATTGCTTGAGCAATATCGTATGTTCAATGGACGCATAGTAGCCCTTCACATCCGTTTTCATGACATAAGTATAATCAGGCAGGGCGGCTTGCAGTGTACTGATGGTAGCTTTTAATCCACCATGGCCTTTGATATGAGTACAAAATGGCGATAATGCTAATGCCTCCGGTAATGCCATGGCTAACATCTTCAATACCAGCGCATCTTGTGATGACCACAAGTGAAGGGTTTCACCATCGGCTTTGGTGACCACACTGAGCGGCATGAAGGTGTAATCTTGTCTGTGGAGTGTTTGCAGCAGCTCACCACGGATAGTGTGCCAATAAAGGCGCAGATGCCAAATATCGGCATTGGCGGGAAAGTTACGCCAATGCTTACATAACCATGAATAAGCAGTATCGAGAGTGGTTTCAGTGAACCATGTTTGGTCTCCAGCATGGTTTAAGCATAGCTGAATGGCGGCTAAAAGAGCAAACTTGGATTCTTTTTAGAAAAGCTGAGTGACCGCTCCTAGCACGGAGCTGAAGTATTGATTTAGTCACTCGTAACTTTGAGCCTAAACCATAATTTATTTATAAGAAAGCCCCGTCATTGATATATCATTTTGTTACAAAAGTAAGCTATTCACATTTAGTAACTTTTTTGGATTATGATATCCTCTAAATACTACAAAAGGACTTAAAGTAGTCATCAATCTTTTGATTTAACTTATGGCCTTTAATTGAAAAATTAACATTAAAATAACTTGGTAAGTGGCACATGATTAATTTCAAAAGTTTAATATTTTTATCACTATTTTCAAGCATGCTCGTTTCAGCCAAAGGTATTTCGTTAGATACAAAAAATCAGCTAACTCATCATTTGGAGAACGCCCAAAAGCGACACGGGATTTTTGGTCAATCTTTAGCTGTTCTTAAGAACGGTAAACTGGTTTATCTCGGAGCTACCGGAAAAGCAAATATTGAATTTAACATCCCTGCAACCCCTGAGACGATATACACTATCTACTCTGCAACAAAACTATTTGTTTCGACAAGACTTATGCAGTTGGTTGAGCAAGGGAAATTAGAACTTGATGACACCTTAGGTGAGCACTTTTCGGAGATACCGAATAATTGGAAGTCAATTACTATCTTACAAGCTTTCTCGCATATTTCCGGCATTCCAGAATATTCGCAAAAAAAAATGACTCGCTTAACTGGTGTTGAAGCAATATCTTATGTTGCCGATAAATCAATGGAATTCGAAGCTGGCACGAAAAGTAGTTATAACCAGACAAATTTCTTTTATATTCAAAAGCTTGTTGAAAAATTTGATGCTTTAAGTATAGAAAGTTCAATTCAACAACATGCTCTTATTCCTCATAAATTGTCACATACGAACTTTGGTGGAGAGTTTGACATAGTTTTAGGTCGTGCAACGAGATATAAAGGCACGGCTTCTGGAAACAAACGGATTGTGAGTAATGATCCTCCTGCCTATTACTATGCCGCCAATGGTATGAATAGTTCGGTAAAGGACATAGCGATTTGGTTTCAAGCACTATTAGCAGGACAATTTATAAGTAAAGGTACCCTTGAAAAAATATGGACCCCCCTCTCGTTGAAAAATGGTCGAAAAGCTCGTCACACCCATGGCTGGGAGATAAAAAACACAAATGGTTATACCGCTGTTGGTCACTATGGTGGTGATATTGTGAATGTTAGGCATTTTTTCAAAGATGACTTAACGAAAGATACGGTTACGATTATTCACTTAACCAATGGCCGCAATAAATATTTCAATGCGTTTGATTTCTCTTACACATTAGCTAGTGAAATTATGACGGAAATGAAAACACCTTTGATAACTCTCAAGGAAAACATGTTTAGAGAAGTAGAAGCTAACAATTTGGAACAAGCGAAAGCTGAATACGCTCAATTTAAAAAAGCTTCTCATGATATGACATTAGAAACAGCAGAAATGATAAACACCTTAGGTTATAACGTTATGCGGACTCTAGGGCCATATAAAGCTATTTCTATATTTGAGTTAAATTGTCAAGATAACCCTAATTCATCCAATGCATTCGACAGCCTTGCAGAGGCTCACTTCAATGCAAAAAATATGAACAAGGCTAAAACCTTTTATCATAAGGCGTTAGAGCTAGATGTGGGCAATCAACGTATTCAAAAGATATTAGAGGGATTGAATAAATAACTGAAATCTTTTGTGCAATTTAAATCGATCAAGTATCTCACTTCGACTTATTTAATTTGCAAATAGTAAGCTTCAATACAAAACGGCTGAGTGTTCATTTTTCGGGTGAGCGCCGCTTTCCTCTAAACTCTCTATGACCGCTTTGTTGACTATCAAGATGAAGGTAGCTATACGTCTCATAAGTACTAAATATAGCTCAAAAACCTATTGGGTTTAATGCCTTCTATCGTATCCAAGTGAACATAAACTGGCCTAATTTTCAGGACTAATTTAGGCCAGCAAAGTGGTAATAGTGAATATTGCATAAAACGTCTCAATCTCATTCCATGTCTAGAAATCTCACAAGCGATGTCTATTCACAATATGAATAAATCAATAGCTCTAAGATAAGAATTAGCTCATGGCGAAAAACGGACTGTGTGATTTTTGAGCATTACAAGGCTTATTTAGACACTGTTATAAACAGCTCTTTTGGCAAATGTCGATGTAGGGGATGGTAATTAATGCAAGGGTATATTTGAATAATGACAATACATTAAGATTTTGCTAGGAAGTGATGAGACATCAGTAATTCGTGTGAAATAATATAGGGGCTATTAATTGAACAAAAAAGAGCAGTAAAAAATAGAGTTTGTCAGCGACGCTTAACGAAGCTGACAAATAATGATTAAATTCATTGGTATTCGTTTTATTAGGTCATTATATTGCTGATTTATAATGAAAAGAAATTTAACTTATTATCAAGCATGCGATGTATTGAGAATAGTTTGTATATGATTGTCAATACTTTCCACTTGAAACATCTTTCCTGTATAATCTCGCGCTGTTAAACAACAGCCTTTAGAGTAAAAACCTGAATTTGCACTAAAGGCCGTAAAATCACTATTTATAACGCTGCTCTTTATCTTTAATAAAATATGAGTAAAAGCACCAGTAGCACGACCGTAATAAAATAAAGAGCAAGTTGAGGCACAGTATGACCGTAGAACAATTCGACCCACAAGCAACTAAAAAGAGCAGTAATTCAGCCGAGAGCCAAACAACCACGTTAGACATTCCGTCTAAGATGATTGAACAGCAAGTGAATAGTCAACAGGCCTCTAAAGCGGCTAAGATTGGTTTCGTTTCATTGGGCTGTCCAAAAAATCTTGTTGATAGCGAGCGTATCCTTACTCAGCTTCGCACTGAAGGTTACGATGTAACCAATAGCTACGATGATGCTGAACTCGTTATTGTAAACACTTGTGGTTTTATTGATTCAGCCGTACAAGAATCACTTGATACTATTGGTGAAGCGCTTGCTGCCAATGGTAAAGTATTAGTCACTGGCTGTTTAGGTGTGAAAAAAGATGAGATTATCGAACTTCACCCCAATGTTTTAGGTGTTACGGGACCTCATGCTTACGATGAAGTGTTAACGCAAGTACACAAGCACGTTGCAAAACCTGTTCATAACCCGTTTATTGATTTAGTGCCGCCACAAGGCGTTAAACTTACCCCTAAGCATTACGCGTATTTAAAAATATCAGAAGGGTGTAATCACCGTTGTACTTTTTGTATAATTCCTTCGATGCGTGGCGACTTAGACTCTCGTCCTATTGGCGATGTCTTAGGTGAAGCAAAACGTTTGGTTGATGCTGGCGTTAAGGAATTGTTAGTTATATCTCAAGATACTTCGGCTTACGGCGTCGATGTTAAACACAAAACTGATTTTTGGGATGGTATGCCGGTTAAAACGCACATGCAGCAGTTATGTGAAGAATTAGCCAAGCGGGGCGTTTGGATACGTCTTCATTATGTTTACCCGTATCCACATGTTGATAAAATAATTCCTCTTATGGCGGAAGGTAAAATACTACCGTACTTAGATATTCCTTTTCAGCATGCCAATAAACGTATTCTCAAATTAATGAAACGTCCTGGTAGCTCAGACCGTGTATTAGAACGCATTGCTAAATGGCGAGAAATTTGTCCGGAACTTGTTATTCGTTCAACGTTTATTGTTGGTTTCCCAGGTGAAACAGAAGAAGAATTTGAAGAGTTACTAGAATTTTTAGAAGAAGCACAACTTGACCGCGTAGGCTGTTTTAAATACTCGCCTGTTGAAGGTGCTACGGCTAATGCCTTACCTGACCATAATTCACCTGAAGTTATGGAAGAACGTTTACAACGTTTTATGGCGGTTCAAGCGAAAATCAGTTCTGATAAGTTGCAAGCACGTATTGGTCAAGAATATTTAATTCTTGTTGATGAAGTGAGTGCCCTTGGTATTGTTGGGCGTTCTTATATGGATGCGCCAGAAGTTGACGGTAAAGTGTATTTGTCTGATGATTATGACGCTAAGCCTGGCGACCTAATGTGGGTACAAATAATTCATGCCGACGAGCATGATGTTTGGGGCGTTAGAGTTGACGACGAAGCTGAAGATTAAGGTTATAAAAATTTAGGCTATAAAAACTCTGTCTGAGAAATCAGGCAGAGTTCAATGCTTAAGTACTCGAAAGCTGAATGTGTAAAGCTTGTTTATATGCGCTAATTCCGGGTAACAAAGGCACAACCAATGTTGCGATAAATATCATAAAGATTAACCTCATCAATTCCATGGTAAAAATATCACCACTTAAAAACAAACCAAATTCAGCAGCCAACCATGCCTCAAGGCTATAAAGCGCGAGTGTTAATACGACTATTGACATCATTATGGCTAGACTTACTAAAATAATGGCTTCTAACAAAACTAATAGTAATAAGGTAACAGGACTAGCCCCTAACATACGTAATACTGCTATTTCAGTTTGACGCTCGTTCATTGAGGCCAACAACATAGTTGTGAGTCCAAACAAGGATGAAATAAGCACTAGCACAGCTATGATACGCAGCACATTTTCACCGGTTGCCATCAAACTCCATAGTTCGGCCATGGCAACACCAGGTAAAACAGCCATTAGTCTATCTGTTTGGTCGTTATTAATCTCTCGCTGTAATCCAAACGTTGATAATTTACTTTTTAGTTTAAGCATAATAGCTGTAATACTTTTAGGAGTGGGAGGTATTGCTTCGGGATCTTTTATTAATGCTTTTAGTGATGATGGAGGTAAGTGGATCGCTTCAATGGCACCTAAACTTACGTGAACACTTTTATCAACTGGCGTGCCAGTGGTTGCTAAAATACCACTAACCACAAAGGGTGCTTGCGCGTGTTTGGTAAAGCTTGTATTGCCAATACCATGAGCAATGACGACTTTGTCGCCTAAATTATAATTAAGATTTCTTGCTACATCAGCACCGATAACGACGTTAAATAAGGACGAAAATTCACCGCCGTGTTCAAATTTAAGTGACTGTTTTTTACCATAGCGATAATGAGTGAAATAATTGTTATTCGTGCCAATAACACGGAAACCTTGATGAGAATCGCCAAGAGAAATAGGGATGGCCCAGTCGACTAGTTGTCGTTTTTCGAGCGTAGTAAAGCTGGTGTAATTAATATTATTGGCGGGGCTACCCATTCTAAAAACAGAATATAACAATAAGTTTAACGGGCCACTAGGCGCGCCAACAATCAAATCGACACCTGATATAGTACGATTAAAACTTTCTTTTGCTTGCAGGCGAATATGTTCGATACTTAGCAATACAACAATGCTGACGGTTAATGATAAAAAGGTCAAGATGGCCGTATTTTTTCGGCTTAATAAGCTTTGCCATGCAACAGAAGGTAATATCATCATGCGATGTTTTCCTCAGTTTTACTTAATGTCCTGCTCAATGTAGTGATGTCGAGGCTACTATCAAAATGATGCGACAAAGCAGTATCATGACTGACAAATATAAGCGTCATTTTAGTGTTGTCACAGATTTGCATAAGAAGGTCCATAAATGCATTTTTTGCTGAGGCATCGAGGGCAGAGGTAGGTTCATCAACCAATAATAATCTCGGATGATTTATCAGAGCACGCGCAATTGCCACACGTTGTTGCTGCCCAACACTCAATTGGTTAACTTGTCTGTGTATAATATTATTAGGTAGCTGTAATACGTTAAGCAACGTTTTGACGTCATTGTTCACATCAGGTCTTGAATTTTTGGCGAAGTAGGCTGCGAGCTGAATGTTTTTAAGTACAGACAGGTAGGGTATAAGGTTAAATTTTTGAGATACCACGCCAATATTTTTTGCTCTAAATAAGTCCCGCTGGCTGTTTGACAACGTACTTATATTGTTATCGAATAGATTAACACTGCCTGACGTTGGTATTAAAATACCACACAATAAATTTAAAAGTGTGGTTTTCCCTGAACCAGAGTTTCCATATAAGAATACACGTTCAGTGATACCGACTTTCCATTGTTCAATAGATAATCCAGCATAATTAGCAGGGGTATCTTTATGGCGGTAGTGTATATCTTGTAAGTTGATAGCAAGTGTTGACAAGTTCCATTCACCTTCGGAAATTACAGTATAAGTATTTCTATCTGTATGTGCTTTGTGTTACTTTATAACATATTCATCTGACTTGGAAAGAAGATTTTTAATTTTAATAAAATGAATAGCCACCGTTTGCTATGCTCAAAAATATTCATGCTAGTGCTATTAATCTTTAGTGCAACGGTACATGCACAGGTTCAGTATATTGACATAGAATGGACCGAATTAATTCCAGCCGATGATTTAGCAGTATTACTTAATCCGCCAGATTTTTTATTTGAAATAGAAGATCAAGTAGAAAATGATAATATGAATGCATTGAAAGACATTATTCCAATTGATGAAAAAACTAAAAGGTATCAACAGGCGCTAGAATCAACGCGTGTCGTAGAGACATTTGATGGCAAAAGTATTCGACTTCCAGGATTTATTGTGCCATTAGAAACTGATGAAAAACAACGGGTAATACAATTCTTTATTGTTCCCTACTTTGGAGCATGCTTAAATATGCCACCACCACCGCCAAATCAAATTATTTTTGTAAAATCGTCAGTAGGCATTGAAGTAACCTCTTTATATGATGCGTTTTGGTTTGAAGGGACTTTAAGTATTGATACAACAGACAGCCTGCTAGGAAAATCAGCATATAGTCTACGGCTTAATAAAGCTTATCTTTACGAAGATTAAAGGTACAGGAACTTTATATAATTATACCAATCTCTCATTAAATCAAGATTGTAAAATTAATATTTAAGGTTCTCTAAAATATCACTAGTTGGGTTAAGGGCTACTTTGTGAATATAAAGCATAAAGCACTCAAGTTTTTTGTTGTTATGGTATCACAAAAGTACTTTATTAAGTTATTGTGATGTTATAACATAATATCACAATGTCTGGATGGTTCATCTAGTCAATCTCAATGATATAAACAGAGAGTGCGTTCATGCTTCAAAAAAATAAGTTGCCGGTTACTGTGCTATCGGGTTTTCTCGGTGCTGGAAAAACCACGGTACTAAGCCATATTTTAAATAATCGTCAAGGTAAAAAAGTGGCTGTCATTGTTAATGATATGAGTGATGTTAATATCGATTCTGCGACAGTTGCCAACGAAGTATCTCTTAATCGTAGCGATGAAAAGCTTGTTGAAATGAGTAATGGTTGTATTTGTTGTACGTTACGTGAAGATCTTCTCCTAGAGGTGACCAAGTTAGCAAAAGAGGGACGATTTGATTATTTGGTTATTGAATCTACAGGTATTTCTGAGCCATTGCCGATAGCCGAAACCTTTACGTTTTCCGACGAGGACGGTATTTCATTATCAGATGTGGCGACACTCGATACGATGGTTACGATTGTTGATGCGGTAAATTTTTTAAAGGATTACGAAGAGGCATTTTCCTTACAAGAAGCAGGGGAGTCGTTAGGGGAAGAAGATGAACGTAGTGTTTCTGATTTACTCGTTGACCAAGTCGAATTCGCCGATGTTATCTTGATTAGCAAAATCGACTTGGTTAATACTTCTGATATTAAGCGCCTAACAGCAATACTTAAAACGCTGAATACCCATGCCAGAATTACCCCTATTACTCAAGGCGAAGTCGATATTGATGCAGTGCTTAATACTGGTTTGTTCAATTTTGAACGTGCCCACAGCGCGCCGGGCTGGCTGAAGGAAATGCGCGGTGAACACATTCCTGAAAGCGAAGAATATGGTATTAGTAGTTTTAGTTTTCTTGCTCGTCGTCCATTTCATCCAGAGAAATTTTTTCACTTTCTTCACGATACAGAACAGTTTGGTAAATTAATTCGTTCTAAAGGCTATTTTTGGTTGGCTTCTCGCCCCGATTTTTCAGGTCAATGGAATCAAGCGGGTGGCATTGCTCATTATGGTTTTGCTGCTATGTTCTGGAAGTCGGTCCCTAAAAAAGACTGGCCTAGCGATGAAGAGTCATTGAACGCTATACAGAAGCAGTGGGTTGAGCCATTTGGTGATATGCGTCAAGAATTAGTATTTATTGGTCAGCAACTTGATCAAGTGGCGATGACTCGTGCACTCAATGAATGCCTGTTGTCAGATGATGAATTACTGAAAGGACAAAATTACTGGGCAACACTCAGTGATCCGTTTCCAGAGTGGAGTGAAAGCGAATGAGTGCACTAGCAGCGATCAATGACAGCCAATCAACAAGCCACCTCTTACCTAAGTTACTGACAAAACGTGCCAGTGAAAGTGATACGCCAGAGGTATTTACTGATATTTATCGAGATGACATCAATATAGCAATTTGGCAACGTAAATTGCCTGACGAACTAGCCTTGGCTGTGAATGATATTTTAAAGTCGGGTACAAGAGTAAAAATCGCAGAGGCAGTTACCGTAAAAAGTGTCAATGCTACGCTTTGTAATGCGTTAGGTGCGACAAGCGCTGTTAGGATGTTGAGCGAAGACATCACACTATTGGTTGATATGTTTTGCTGTTTGTTTGATCTCAAAGAAGTTGGATTACGATTAACGGCACTCGATCGTGCTATGTGTCCCAGATTTCATTTTGATCGAATTCCGTGTCGACTGGTAACCACATATCATGGTGTTGCCACCGAATGGCTTCCTCATCAGTTGGTTGACCGCAGTAAATTAGGTGCGGGAAATCAAGGTAAATCAGATGAACAATCAGGTCTTTTTGATCGTACTGATGATATTTGTCAACTGAGTAAAGGTGATGTTGCCTTACTCAAAGGTGAGTTTTGGCATAATAATGAAGGTGCCGGTTTGGTACATCGTTCACCCGTTCAGTCAGAAGATTCAACTAATGAACGTCGTTTATTATTAACGCTTGATTTTATTAATAATTAAAGAGTGTTAGTGATGGGAAATTTAAAAATCAAAGTACAAAAGTTAGTATCCTTTTTGTTAAATATAATACTATTTAATGTTTTTTTATTAGGTCAACTCGTTCATGCAAAAAGTCAGCAAGAACATGGTAGTCCCTTAGATTTTCATGTACATGGTTTATCTGAAATGACGATGGCGATTGAAGGAGAAATACTGGATATTCAATTGATTTCTCCAACGGTTAATCTCTTTGGTTTTGAGCACAAAGCAAGCAACAAAAAAGAGATTACGCTTGTTAATAATGCTAAAACACTACTGAGCAATACTTCATCACTTTTTTATTTTTCAGGTGGTGGTTGTTCGCTCATTAATACCGTGATTGATGTCTCAGGTTCACTAAAAGGTCATGAAAATGAGCATGAACATCAGCCGAAAAATAGAAAAAAATCGCATGATGATCACCGCATTCAAGAGACAACTCATCAAAATCATAGCCAAATAGTGGCAAATTATCGTTATCACTGTGAAGAAACAGCAACGTTATCAGCTATTACGGTACTAGCCTTTGATCAATTTTTAGGTATTAAGGAAATTCGTGCGATGTGGATAACAGACACAAAAAAAGGTGTCGTAACACTAAGCGCAGAACGTAAGATAATACATCTATGATTATGAGTATTAAAAATTGATTATAAAAGAGCCGTATAGTGGTCAGGAAATTAAAAGATGATAAAAATAGAAAATATTACAGATAAAATGGCAATCACTCTATCAGTCGCTTGCGCTATTCATTGCTTAGTAATGCCGTTATTGTTGCTGTTACTGCCAAATTTTGTGGTATTGCAACTCAACAATGAAGCGTATCATACTGCGATGGTACTCATTGTTCTGCCTACAAGTGTATTTGCACTATTTATGGGGTGTAAGCAACATAAACGTTATAGATTACTGTTTATTGGCTTCGTTGGACTAATTTTCTTAGTTCTCGCCATTTCGTTAGGTAACGAATTTTGGGAAAAAGTACTTACTCTGATGGGATCAGCGGTTATCGCAGGTGGTCATTATTGGAATTA
This sequence comes from Colwellia sp. MB02u-14, assembly GCF_014076915.1. Classification (NCBI taxonomy): domain Bacteria; kingdom Pseudomonadati; phylum Pseudomonadota; class Gammaproteobacteria; order Alteromonadales; family Colwelliaceae; genus Colwellia; species Colwellia sp. MB02u-14. Next base: position 95,484 of record NZ_JACGUX010000049.1, on the reverse strand, counting down.
CCGCTTGTGTCAGCAACACACCCTTTGTCACCGCTGTGAAGATTAAAGATTAAAGATTAAAGATTAAATTGTTCATCGTGATGGTCAGAATTTAGATCAACATCATGCTTACCTCTTCATTATGTTTACCCATATCCAGATGTAAACGGGTTAAGTTAATTATTTAGATGACGTTTTCTCTATTAAGATAATGCAATCATTATTATAAGATTAAGATTATTGCATTACTTATCTTTATTTCACCGGGTTATTGATTACTGCCAACTGACATCAGGCGTCCAACCTTTAATCCACTTAGGAATATCACTAGCAGGCATCGGTTTGGCAATGCCATAACCTTGCGCCAATTCACATCCTATTTTCAACAGAGCAGTACCGTGTTCAATTGTTTCTACACCTTCAGCAATTACTTCTCGATTGAATGACTTCGCTAACGCTATTACGCCTCCAACAATTGCTAAATCATCATCATCAATCAACATGTCTCGTACAAAGGTTTGATCTATTTTAATTAAATTGGCAGGCAAGCGTCTAAGGTAATTGAGGGATGAATAACCAGTGCCAAAATCATCTAAGGCAAAGCTTACACCCAGTGCTATGCAATCATTCATGACAGCGAAAATATGACTTATATTATCTAAGGCACTTGTTTCTAAAACCTCTAGTTCTAAAAAGTGTGGTTCAACATCAGGATGTGCTGCTAACAAGGCGGTTAGTCTTTTGGTAAAGTTTGGTTGCTGTAATTGCACTGCGGCAATGTTTACGCTGGTACTGACCGTAAGACTCAGTCCCATTTTTTGCCACTGGCTGATTTGTGTCAGTGCGGTGTCGATAACCCATTCACCCATTTCTATCATCATCGGGTTATTTTCAATAAAAGGTAAAAAATCTATCGGACTTAATAAACCTCGAACCGGATGCTGCCAGCGAATTAAGGCTTCAGTGCCAGTGACTTTACCTATACGCATATTAACCTTGGGTTGATAAAAGAGAACAAATTGTTGATTGTCTAATGCGCTACGAATAGCCTCTAGGTTTTCACGTTGTACTTTAACCGCATCATCTTGAGCGGTATCAAATAAATGATAACGATTTTTACCTAATTCTTTAGCGATATACATGGCTTGGTCGGCATGGCGCATTAGTAAGTCGGCATCAGCATTGTCTTGTGGGTAAAGTGTTACACCAATACTCGCTGACACCGTTAATATAAGATCGCTAATTTTTACCGGCTCTGATGCTGCTAATAGTAAACGCTCTAATATAGGTTCACAATCTTCAACAACTGATAAGTCTGCTAATACAGCTACAAATTCATCGCCACCAATGCGTGCTAAGCTATCACCTTCTCGTAATGCCTCTTTCATAAGAGCAGAAAGGGCAATCAAAAGTTCATCACCTATATCATGACCATAAACATCATTAACACGTTTAAATCCGTCTAAATCTATAAAGACAACGGCGAGGGACTGTGCATGTCGTTTACACTGCAACATGGCTTGAGATAACCGGTCAGCTAACAAGGCGCGATTAGGTAAATCAGTGAGTAAATCATAATGCGCAATATGTTCTATTTGATTTTGATATTTTTTCATTGGAGTAATATCGCTACCTAAAGAAACATAATGCGTTGTGACACCATGTTCGTCGTATACCGCACTAATGGTTTTCATTTCAGCATAGACTTCGCCACTTTTACGACGATTCCACAGCTCGCCGTACCAATAACCGTCTCCGGTAAGCGCTTGCCACATGTTGATATAAAAATCAGGCGATTGTCGACCTGATTTAAGCATGCGAGGATTTTGTCCAATGGCCTCTTCATGGCTATAACCTGTTGTTGTCGTGAAGGTATCATTTACATCAACAATAAACCCTACGGTATCGGTAATAATGATGTTCTCTCGGGCGTGTGTAAATACGCTTGCGGCGAGTTGAATTTTTTCTTGATAATGATGCCAATCGGTAATGTCGTCATAGATACCAACCATGCCAATAATACAGTTGTCTTCGTCATGTATTGGCGTTTTAGAGGTGCGTAGCCAGATATGATCACCGGCAGGGGTTAATTGATTCTCTTCGTAGTTCAGTTTTGCTTTACCTGTGTCAATCACATGTTGGTCGTCCGATTGATATTTTGCCGCGAGGTCATGCCAAGCAAGCTCATGATCAGATTTATTGATTATTTTATCGGGGGTATTCATTCCGGCATCGCGCGCAAATTTTGTATTACAGCCGAGATAACGAGAGTTTTTATCTTTCCAAAAAACTCTTGTTGGTATAGCTTCAATGATAGTACTTAATAAATTTCGCGACTTCGACAATTCCTCATAGGGCTTTATAATACTTGCGACAAAGATACTTTTGTAGATATAAAAGTAAGCAACAATTTTATAATTGTGTCCTAAAAAATTAAATACATCAGTCACGTCAGTATAAAGTGTGAAAAAGAGCTCACTCATTGCCATTAAACACACGGCGGTAAATAAATTAACAACATCATAAGGCTGGTTAGTTCGCATTAAATACAAAAGGCGGAGACCAACCGTTAAATAAAGTCCGAAAAGAGTATATTCACTCATGACTTTGAAGGGGGTAAGTCCTTGTCCTTCAATATAGGTACTGGGAATTAATGATGGAAAAAATAACCCAACAATCACGAGGATGACGACTAGCGATAAAGTACAACCTAATATCGACCAATGCATTAACCTTGTTGCAATATTTCGCCATGAAAGTAACGAAACAAGTAATAAGCTGAAGGCTGAAAAGTAGCGAGCCATTAGCCAAAATTCAATGGTTTTTTCTGGACCACTTGGCGTAATTAACGCAGGCATATTAGGAAAAGAGAACACATGAAAGAAATCAAGTATCGCTACACCAAGAAAAGAACAGGCAAGGATAATATAATTACGCAGGTTTTTATTGTCAGCAATATGAACCCAGGCGGTACCAAAAATCATTGCTGATATAACGATTGATAAAAACTCAAAAAGTGTATGAAGGGGGGGATAACTAACAATGCCTTTCATTTCATAGAATATGGGAGAAAATATGCTTAAGACAAAAATAATAACAAAGAACAATACCGTCTTTATAGCGCGATTTATTTTTTTTTGGTAATTTGAATGTATTTTCATCATTTAAAGAATATAGCCTAATGTGTTCTTAGACACAAAATCTACAAGGGTGAATGTTTATTTAACCATGATATCTTCAGAATAAGTTGTTTTTTCGATATTTATTGTTAGTTTCATCGCAAGGCCAGAAGAAGGATTTGACGGGTGATATAGCTACTGAGACGTCGATTGATTTACGTAAAAAAGACTTAACAATTTACGTTAAGTCTTTAGTGATGGGTAAGTTTGTATATAGTTATTAAGAGTGAGGAGCGACTGATAGCGTTAATTTTAGTAAGGTGGTCTGTTACAATAGTAACATTTTAACGTGTAGGTTCACTTATTTTTACGACTTGTTTTCCTGTGAAATTACCGTTTATCTGCGTATGTAAAGCACGAGAAACATCCTGAGCAGTAAATTCAATCAAGGTCACATTAGGCACGCTAAGCGTACCTTTTGACAGGCCTTCAAGTAATTGATTACTCATAAAGCTCATTCTTTGTTGCGCACACAAGCTATTAGCTAACCAAGCTCCTGCTAAAGAAACAATGCCAATATTTGGCGCTTTTCTAAACATCAGCTCTTGATCAAAATTAGGCAAAGGTCTTAAGCAGGCAATACGACCACAGAAACGCATCAGTTCAATATTACGTATTGTTGAATCACCACCAATAGAGTCAAGTACCGCATCAAAACCTTGAGGCCCTAATTCTCGGCGAATTTTCTCACAGAGTTTTGTGTCGTGATAATCAAATATGGCATCCGCTCCAAGTTTTTTCACTAACTTGTGATTATGCTTAGAAGCGGTTGTAAATACATCAGCACCGCGCTGTTTAGCAAATTGAATAGCAAATTGCCCAACGGCTCCCGCGCCAGCCTCAATTAAAATAGTATCTCCTTGTACTATTTGTAATTTCTCTAATGCGATTAAAGCGGTCATTCCGGCACAAGGTAATGTTGCCGCTTCACTTGCTGTGACATTTTCAGGCACAACAGAAACGGCAAAATTTGGCACTTTGGCATAATCACTAAGTACACCTTGCTCTCCAATATTGGCATGCCACATTACACGGTCACCTATATTGGGAAATAAGCCTTTTTTAGCTTGAACTACCGTGCCAACTGCATCTAAACCGAGTATATGTGGATATTGCCATTTAGAAAATCCAGATTTAGCAAAGTGAGCATCAATAGGGTTTAGACCGACATATTCAACCTTGACTAACAGTTCGTGTTCGCTACATTCAGGCACAGGCAAGCGCACGTCAGATAAACTAATCTGTTCGTCTGGCTCTGCTAGCTCAATGGCTCGCATCGATTGAGGTAAGTCAATGTTGGGTAATATGTTAATATCTAGCATAAAAAACTCAAATTTTACAAGGTGGTTAAACCATAACTCCATCGGCCGTTAAACGCTTGATAAGCGGTTACTTTGGCTAACGATGATGAAATTGTCGCGTTAACTGCATTTTCTTGGGCTATTAAAACATCCTGCCGCGCATCTAACAACTCTAAGTAAGGGATCTGCCCCTCTTGGTACATAGCATTGGCCTGAATAAAAGCGTTATTGGCATAGGTAAAACGTTTATCTGCAAACCCTTTTTGTTTAAGTTGTTTTGTTAGCAACCGCAATGAAAGCTCACTTTCATTGATGGCACTAAGCACGACCTGCTGATACTGGCTATAAGCCGCTTCACTCAAATATTGCTGAGCATCACGTTGTGCTAATAACGCAGGATAACTTAACAGCGACCATTGTATTTGCGGAGCAACTTGCCATTGTTGTTGCGTATTATTGAGTTGATTATTACCTAGACTTAATACACCTGCAAAAGCATGTAAACTAATGTCAGGCAGTAAGGCTTTACTTGCTGCGATGCTTAGAGAGTTTGCTTGGCTAAACTCATATAACGCTTGGCTAATGTCAGGACGTAAGGCTATTGACTCATTCGGTTGAGCTAAAGCTACCTCAAAAGGTAAGTCAAATACCCCTTGTTCATCTTTTAGCACTAAATCACCACTTAAACGACCACTGAGTAATGCAAGTGTTGATAAGTCGCGGTATTGAGCATAAATGGTGTCAGGAAGTAATGCTTGCTGGCGGCTTAGCTGTGCACGAGTGCGGTTTAAGTCCAGTTCATTAGCAATACCTTCTTGAACACGTGCCTCAAGTACTTCGATGCTTTGTTCAAGCGCGGTAATTTGCATGTTCACAATATGCTGTTTTTGCTTATTGCCCTGATAGCTAATGTAGCCTTTAACGACCGATGCAACCACTTGAGTTTGTAAAGCACGTAATTGCTCGGCTTGACTCATGGCGGATGCGTTGGCCGCATCGACTAACGCACTCATGCGCCCAAACAAATCGAGTTGCCAATTCATTGCCAAATTAGCATTGGATTGACGACTGATGTTGTCTGCTACACTTGTTCGCTGCGCACCAATTTCTAGCCCACCTTGGGGTAAAAAATCGGCTTCTTGTGCGCTTAATCGGGCAAGTGCACTCTGTAATTCGAGCTGACTCGTTTGTAAGTTGTAATTGTTAGCCAGCGCATCTTTGACCAATTGATTCAATTGCGTTGAGCTAAGTTGTTGCCACCAGTTTATTTCGTCTTTACCTGTCAATTGCGTGGCTATTTCTGCGTCCGCAATAAATTTTTTCATCAGTTGTTGATGCTGTTTTTCATCAATTTTATTAGCACAACCTGACAAGAAGGTCGCCACTAAAACGGCGCTAATGGTTAACTTTGTTTTTAGCTGCTTGGCTTTAAATCGCTTGATAAGTAAGTTAATCATCTGCTATTCCTCATTCTTTTTGGGTTGAGTCTTGGTCACTAATATATAAAATACTGGCGTAAATAATAGGCCAAACACAGTAACACCTATCATGCCTGAAAATACGGCATTGCCCATAGCATGGCGCATTTCAGCTCCTGCACCCGTAGCAAAAACTAACGGTAGCACACCTGCTGTAAATGCAATTGAAGTCATGAGTATCGGACGTAAACGCAGCTTACACGACTCAATAATGGCGTCAAAATGAGACAAGCCATTCTGGTTTTGATCTTTAGCAAACTCCACCATTAATATGGCATTTTTTGAGGCTAGGGCGACGAGTACAATTAACGCAATCTGGGTGAAAATATTGTTGTCTGAGCCAACAAACCAAACACCTAACAGCGCAGAAAATATCGTCATGGGTACAATAAGGATAATGGCTAAGGGTAACCGCAAACTTTCATATTGCGCGGCTAACACCATAAAAACTAATAGTACGACTAACGGAAAAACATAAACCATAGTATTTCCTGCCAATATTTGTTGGTAAGTCACCTCGGTCCATTCGTAAGTAATACCTTTGGGTAGCGTATCAGCCAAAATATTTTCTATCGCAGTCTGTGCTTGGTCTGAACTATATCCAGGAGCCGGGCTACCATTAAGCTCAGCACTAGGGTAGCCATTGTAATGCATCACTCTATCAGGCCCTGTTGTTGGCGTTACCGTTAAAACAGAACCTAACGGCACCATGTTGCCTTGGCGATTACGTACTTTGAGGTTTAATATTTGATCAGGGTCTTGGCGAAACTCAGCTTCTGCCTGAGCTTTGACTTGGTAGGTACGGCCAAACATATTGAAGTCATTAACATATACCGAGCCTAAATATACTTGCAAAGCATTAAAAACTTCATCAAGAGGGATCCCTTGGATGAGCGCTTGTTCACGGTCAATGTCTATATCCATTTGGGGTACTTGAATTCTAAAACTTGAAAAAAGCCCGACCAATGCGGGGTCTTTTCTCGCTTTGTTAATAACGGCTTGTAGGCTATTAAATAATGTTTCAAAACCTTTATTACCACGGTCTTCAATTTGTAATTTAAAGCCACCTGTAGTGCCTAAACCTTGGATCGGTGGTGGTGGGAAAACAGCCACAAAGGCTTCATCGATAGCAGTAAAACGCTGGTTTAATTGTGCTGCAATTGCCATCGCTGAACGGCTAGGATCAGTACGAAGCGCAAAGGCATCGAGTGGAACAAAGACAATGCCGCTGTTCGGGCTATTAGTAAAGCCATTCACTGACAATCCAGGGAAAGATACGGTATGAGCAACGCCGGGTATTTGTAGTGCTATCTTTTCCATATCTCTGACAACGGCATGTGTGCGGTCAAGGCTTGCTGCATCAGGTAATTGTGCTATCGCAATAAGGTATTGCTTGTCTTGTGCAGGAATGAAGCCACCAGGGACTGTATTAAATAGCTGAACTGTTCCGCCCAGTAGCGCAATATAAGCAACAATAACGACCACACTCATACGCATTAATTTTTTAACTAACTTTTGGTAACCATTACTGCCACGGTCAAAAACTCGGTTAAAAGGGGTGAATAACCAACGGCCAAAAAGCTTATTAAGTAGACGTGTTAATCGGTCTGGCTTACTGTCGTGTGATTTTAATAATAATGCTGCTAATGCTGGCGACAACGTTAAGGAGTTAAAGGCTGAAATGATGGTTGATATGGTAATGGTTAAGGCAAATTGTTTATAAAATTGACCTGATACACCACTGATAAATGCCGTAGGAATAAACACAGCACTTAAGACTAATGCAATAGCGATAATAGGCCCTGTGACTTCGGTCATCGCAACTTTTGTCGCTTCTAAAGGTGTTAAGCCTTTTTCAATGTTACGTTCGACATTTTCAACCACCACAATAGCGTCATCAACGACAATACCTATGGCGAGCACTAAGCCAAATAAAGATAAGGTATTAATTGATACGCCAAGTAATTGCATTACGGCAAAGGTACCAATTAATGAAATTGGCACAGCAATTAAAGGAATGATTGAAGCGCGCCACGTTTGTAAAAATAGCACTACAACGATAACGACCAACACAATTGCTTCAATTAAAGTGGTTATTACTGCGTCAATGGAATCACGTACGAAAATAGTAGGATCGTAAACAATGTCATACTCAACACCAGCAGGAAAATCTTCAGATAATACGGCCATAGTTGCACGTACTTGATCTGATAATTCTATAGCATTAGAGCCTGGGCGTTGAAAAATAGGCATAGCGAGTGCAGGCTGGCCGTCTAACATAGCACGCAATGCATAAGTATTTTGCCCTAAGTCAACACGCGCAACATCTTTTAATCGAGTCAGTTGACCTTGCTCGCCAACTTTAATAATAACTTGCTCAAATTCTTCAATGTTATCAAGTCGACCTTTAACATTAAGTAAGACTTGAAATTGGCTATCGTTAGCAGCAGGTTGAGACCCTAAACTACCAGCGGCAACTTGCTGGTTTTGCGCTCGTAGTGCTTGAATAACATCAGTCGCGGTGAGTTCACGCGCAGCTAATGCATCTGGATTAAGCCACACGCGCATTGAGTATTGGCCACCACCAAATAATTTTACGTCACCAACACCAGCTAAGCGGGTAATTTGATCTTTAACATAGAGATCTGCATAGTTTGATAGATATGCCGTGTCGTGAGTTTCTTCTGGTGAGTATAGGTGTACAACCATCGCCAAGTCAGGAGATGACTTTTCTGCGATCACACCTAGGCGTTGTACTTCTTCGGGTAAGCGAGATAATGCACTGTTAACGCTATTTTGTACTTGCACTTGTGCACGGTCTAGATCGGTGCCTAAAGCAAAAGTAACGGTTAAGGTCATGCGACCATCGCCAGTGGCTTGAGAAAACATATATAACATGTTTTCAGTACCGTTTATTTCTTGTTCAAGTGGCGTTGCCACCGTCTGTGCGATAACTGAAGGGTTTGCGCCTGGGTAATTTGCCGTAACAACGACTGTTGGCGGAACGACTTCGGGGTATTCACTGACGGGTAGTTGAAAAAGTGAAAGCCCGCCAGCAAGTAAAATTATTAATGACAAGACCGCGGCAAATATAGGTCGCTGTATAAAAAAGTGGGAAAATTTCATGATTAACTCTTATTCTTTTGACGTTAGTTTTGCCGTTAAACTGGCATCAGCATCGGGTGACAAAGTAAAGGCAATACCTGCACTATCAATTTTTACGTTATTAGGTGCGATAGGCATGCCAGGTCCAACTCGGGCCGGACCATTAACTGCGATAATATCGGTGACTTTTAATCCAGAAGTAATCGCCTGCAAGCTACCGTAACGCTCACCTAACTGAACAAGCTTATATTGCAAAATATTGTTTTCACCGACGGTTAAGACAAAATTATTTTTTAAGTCGGTACCAATTGCACGAGCAGGTATGATAATTTTTTCGTTGACGGCATTCGCCGCTAACTTAATACGTGCAAAAGAACCTGCGCGCAATTGGTTTTTGTCTTCATTAAATACGGCTCTAACGCGCAATGTGCCAGTAGACGAGTTTATTTGGTTGTCAATAAAATCAATGTAACCTTTATAAGAAAATTCACTTTGTCCTACTTTTTGCATAACAACTTGTTGTTGGTCAGTAGCACTAATATTGGCAAAGTCGCTATTCCACGTGCGTTCATCAATATCAAAATATGCAAACATCGCTTGGTTAGAAACAATCGTGGTCAGCACACTTTGTCCTGCTAGAATGTTATTACCTTTAGTAATATTGGCGCGAGAGATTATGCCGTCGATAGGTGAACGGATAGAGGTAAACTCTAAATCTAGTTGTGCCGCTGTTAATTGTGCCTGTAAAGCAGCAAGCTGTGCCTCGCGTTGACGTAATGTAGAGGTGCGTGATTCCGCCTGTTCAGTTGATATTGCTTTTCGCTCAGTTAACCGAGTAGCACGTTTTTCTTCACTCTGCGCTTGATCTAATGCTGCTTTTGCACTGTTAATTTGTGCAGCCAAACTCGCGACTATTGCTAGAAATGGGCGGTCATCTAGTTTAAAAAGAAGATCACCCGTTTTTATCTGCTCACCTTCATTAAAGGCAATATGCTCAATTACGCCAGAAACACGAGGTTTTAATGCGACTTGCTGTGGCGCTTCTAAGCGTGTGGTATAGGTATGCCAATTTTGTACAGACTTCACTAGAACTTTTGCTACATCAATTGACTGCAGTTGTTGTTGCTGTGTATTTTGACTAGGCTCTTCTGAGCAACCCAAGAAGGTTAAGCTGGCCAGAGTAATAGCTACTGCGATTAAATGTTTATTCATGATGAGACCTCTTTTAATTTGGTCGCAATTTTACGGAATAAACCTGTTGATAAAAACCATAGATTTCGCATTTTATTAGTGCCAAAATAGCACCAATTAAATTATTAAGTTGAAGAAATATGGATACAACCAGTCGGTTATTAATGTTACTTGAAGTTGTTGAACAGGGCTCTTTTATTAAAGCAGCAGAAGTTCGCAATATCGACCGTTCCGTTATTTCTAAACAACTGAGTCGCCTAGAAGAACAATTAGGCGTTAGGCTGCTTAACCGTACAACTCGTTCATTCTCTTTAACAGCCGCTGGCGCAGAGATGGTTAAAAAAGCAGCTGAGCTAAGAGAGTTACTGGGCGAAACAGTCCGTATGGCTGAAAATTATCATTTAGAGCCACAAGGTGTCCTTAAAATAACCTCTTCAACCTTATTTGGTAAACGTTACTTGCAGCCGGTGATTAACGACTTTCAAATGCGTTTTCCTCAAGTAGAAGTTGAGCTGCGTTTAGATGACCGCGTTATCGATATAGTTTCAGAAGGTTTTGATTTAGCGTTTCGTATCGGAGAACCAAAAGATTCATCATTAATCGCGCGAAAAATTGCCCGCAACCGTTTGTTAATTTTGGCTACACCGGTGTTTATCGAAAATTATGGTATGCCTAAAACTATTGAAGATTTAACGCAATTACCTGCAGCGAGTTATGCAAGCACCTCTTTTAAAGTGGAAGGGGTACGTTACTATGATCAAAATGGTGAAGCTAAGGAGCAGAAACTGAACAGTATCTATAGAGCAAACGATGCAGAAGTTTTGTTAATGAAAACACTGTCAGATACCGCATTTTTTGTCGCACCGGCTTTTGTTCTCGATAATGAAGTTAAAGATGGCCGTTTAGTTCCGTTATTAACCGACGTTAAATTAATGGAATATGGCGCTATTTATGCAGTATATCCTCATCGTGATCTTCCTGTTAGAACGCGACTATTTTTTGATGCTGTGCGCGAATATTTAGGAAAAGATATTCCTATTTGGGAACGTGCTATTCCCAATTTTGAACAATTATATTAGTCGTTTATATTTTATGTTGCTACTTATTAGAGGGGCTAGCTGCTTGAACTCGTTTTATTTGATTACTTACATCAGCTAAGTTTCCTGTTTTAATCCAAACTTTTGCATCATGATTTTTTGCTGTGACTATTAATGAATCACCTAAAGGTAAACGCATCCAACTATGTTGTTGTAATAAGTCATCTCCTGCCTGTATCTCACCGCTTAGTACAAAAAATTCTGCTCCATCGGGTGCTAAAAAATTCATTTTTGCATTCGATTCAAAATCAAAAACTGATACTTCTTCTATTTCGTCTTTGTATAAAGGGGTAATAGATACACCGGCTGCTTGAGAAGAAATCGCGGGTATCTTATCCATCATAAGACTCACCTGTGTTCTATCTTCAGGTTGAAATTGCCACAATTTAACAAAGATAATACAACCGTGGTCGGATCGAGGAGTATGACTCGATTGCGGAGGGTTTCGAATATAAGATCCAGCAGGATAATCATCATGCTCATCTTGAAATACCCCCTCAAGCACAATAAATTCTTCACCACCGGTATGAACATGAGGAGAGAATTTACTCCCTTTTGCGTATCGCACAATTGAAGTTGCTCTTGCTACTTCACCACCCACTCGGTCTAATGGTCTTCTGTCTACGCCTGGCATAGGCGAAGTTAGCCATGCTAATGCCGTGCTGTGAACGATAGCTCTTTTCTCAAAATTAGCTAGAATTTCCATAATTAATCCTATTTAAAACCATGATATATGTAGTTAATCACTATTAAGTGATACTAGATGCATCACTTAATATAACCGTCGTTACTTTTACTTTACGCTAGGGCGGTCAGCGACTTTAGCGCGCCACGTGATTAAATGTGTGTATTCATTGGGTATGGCTATTTTTGCAAAATCAGCAAAACCAAGACCAGCAAACAAGGTAATGTCAGCCACGGTAAACGTTTCCCCTGCGACATAAGCGTTAGTACTTAAAATATCATTGAAATATTTAAAACCGGCAAGGGCTTTTTCGCCTTGTTTATTTCCCCACTCTTTATTTTGATATGTTTCTAAATCTGGTCCTAAGCCTTCTGTGGCATGGTGGAAATAAGTGGCGACAGCATTAAGTACCATCGATTCAGCTCTGCGTTGCATCATACTGATAACCGCACGCGATTTTGCCATTGTGCCTGTTAACGATATGCCATCAAAAGTGTGGTCGATATATTCAATAATAGCAGAACATTCAGCGATATAAGTTCCATCATCTAATGCCAATACGGGTACGCTGGCTAAGGGGGTCATAGCGAGGAAAGCGTCACTTCGATGTTCTTTGTTCATCACATCAACAGCAATAAAAGTGACCTTGTCAGAAGCCTTTTTCTCTGCTAACGCCATGCGAACACGCAATGGGTTAGGAAAACCTTCTACATCATATATTTTAATATTTTTATCTCTAATTAATTTTTTTGTATTATCTGGCTATCTACTGATAGGTGGTTTGGTGGGTTTTATTTATATTGTCAAATTTTATTTATGCTGAGCTTTTACTGAAAATTTAAGTTGCTTTAAAAGACATCGCTGGCTATTATTCGCCTATCAGTAGGTAGGTAGCTTTGAGTGTATGAATAATAAACGTGTAATTATCGTTGGTGGCGGGTTGGCTGGTTTATATACAGCCTTTCAATTGGAAAAATTGAATATTCCTTATCTGCTCATTGAAGCGAAAGATATTTTCGGTGGCCGAATATACAGTGAACAACCTGAAGTGAATGACGATAAAACGCTATGGCATGATCTTGGTCCAACATGGATATTTCCTCATCACCACCGTATGAAAATATTAGTGGCAAATTTAGACCAGCAACTTTTTCAGCAGCACATTGAAGGAGCGGTTGTTTATCAGGAAAATGTAAATACTCAACTACAAATTATTGAAAATGGCCAAGGACAATTATTACATCGTTTAACTGGAGGCTTATACAAGCTTATTTTAGCGCTACAAGCCAAGTTATCAATATACAACTATCAGCTTGGTAGCTCTGTTAATAACGTAGAAAAAATAAATGATATTTGGCAGGTAACAGTAAAAAATAGAAAAGATACTTCAACCGTCGTGCACCAAGCAGACCACTTAATCTTAGCGCTACCACCTAGAATTATTTGCCGATACTTAACACCTGAAAATTGGGCGAGTAAAAGGCTTACCCAGGCATTAGTTTCCGTACCAACCTGGATGGCAGGTCAAGCCAAATTTGTAGCGACTTATCAAAAACCTTTTTGGCGAAATAAGGGATTAGCAGGGCAGGCCTTTAGTCGAACTGGACCGATGGTTGAAATTCATGACGCATCAGCAAAAAATCAACAGGGGTTTGCTTTATTTGGTTTTATTGGACTTTCACCTCAAGCTATAAAAAGTATATCAACAGAACAGTTAAAAGCCCTTTGTATTGAGCAACTCAGACTATTGTTTGGCGACGAAGCACAACAATACGATCAGTGTTATTTAAAAAGTTGGGGCAATGATGATTACGTTGCTATAGAGCAAGATAGAACAGATCCTCCTGCACATCCTGACTTTAACATATTGGGCTTTTCTGATGAGCTATCATCATTGAATTTATATCTAGCAGGTAGTGAATTTGCTCAGCAAGATGCAGGTTACCTTGAAGGGGCTATTTATGCTGCCGATATAGCAATTAGCTCACTAAAAAAAGAATTTGATTATATTAACTAGAGAGAAAATAAAATGAGTAAAAGTTCTTATGCTTTATATCATAAGGTTCATTGTCCACATTGCCGCAATGAAAAATAGCAATGTAGCCCTTGAATTATGTGATACAGAGAAAAATTTAGCCTTTAATAAAGAGTTAATCGAACAAGGGGGAAAGAAACAGGTACCTTGTTTAAAAATCACAGAAATGGTCAAGAATCTTGGCTGTATGAATCTGGAGATATTATTAACTATTTGAATAAAATAGCCTAGTCATTGATAATGGATGAAATTATTAAATTTATTTAATAATTTCATCATTTACTTCACCTTCAAATAGCATTTATTTATGAATAAAAAATCTCAAATACTCAAATTAGCTGAAAATAAAGTAAGATCTGGTGGCTATGGTAATTTTAGCTTTAGGGAACTGGCTGATGAAATTGGCATTAAAAGTTCAAGTGTTCATTACTATTTTCGTACAAAAGCTGATTTAGGTGCCGCACTAGCACACCAGTACGTAGATGAGTTTTTAGCGTTATTAAATGCTGAAAAAGCAAAGTTAAAGGGCCGTAGTGCGATTAACCTCTATATTAATGCTTTTAAAACGGCATTAGAAAAAGACAATCAAATGTGTTTATGTGGCCTGTTAGGCGCAGAGTCTGATGCACTGCCAGAGCAAGTCAACATAGAAATAAAACGCTTTTTTGAATTAAATATAAACTGGTTACAAACAGTGTATATAGACGAAAAAGGTTTAGCAGTAGACATTGCCAAAACTAAAGCTATTCAATTATTAGCCACTTTAGAAGGGATGATGATTTTAGCAAAAGTGTTAGACGATACAACGGCTTTTGACAGCCTTAATAATTATATCAATGAGGGCATTTAATCGAGTCTATTGATAATAGTGTTTCTTGCCACTCATCATATTTAGCTAATCACTTCTTTACTTCAAAGTGCAGAAAAAGAGTAAATATAATGAGTGGAACATAGTTAAGGAGGTTATTAAAAAAGTCTAAAAAAGCCATTGAATATAGGGGGATTTTTATAACACTCTTTTTATCGTGGTAACAACGGCTAAGGGACTGCCAAATGGCTAACACTCTTTTCATCTAAACTTGCTTGCCACGTTTCTGGCATTTCCTCCATAATTCGCACTAATAATTGCTTAGCCACTGCTTTATCTTTTAATCGCTCTGATGAGTTTGACCATATTGTTGCCCATAAATAGCTTTTTGCTAAAAGCTTATCTTTATTGATTTTTGCTTTGGTAAACACTTGCCAATATAATAAAGCGGTTGGCATATAAGCTTTTTTATATTTTCCTAATGCCGCGATTTCATACCATTGCAATGCCGCTTTCTCATCAACATTCATACCAATTCCTTGATCATAAAATTTTGCTAAAAGATAAGCTGAACCGGGCGATTTTTCACTTACAACACGCTGTAGCCAGTTAAACGCTTGTTGATAATCTTGCGGAAAATATTGACCATAAAAGTACCACTGAGCAAGCTTGTTTTGTGCACTAATTGAGCCTTGCTGGGCTGCGTTAAGGCAAAGCCGTTGTCCAGCCATTAAATCAACGTTAACACCATCACCGGAAAGTAATAATTCGCCAGCCTGACATCCTCCCGACGGTATTCCTTGTTCAAACGCTTTTAGAAACCAATGGTAAGCCAATTTTTTATTTTGCTTAACCCCCTGTCCTTCAAAGAAGCACTGTCCCAATGATTGCATAGCGCCTGGTATATTATTTTTTGCTGCTTTTTGATACCACTGACAGGCGGTTGAACGGCTGGGAGTGATTCCCCAACCTAGATCGTAAAATAATGCGACAGTAAATTGCGCAAGACCATTTTCTAAATTAGCTTGTGCTTTAAAGGCTATTAATGCGTCTTTATATTGCTGCTTTGCCAGTAATGCTTGGGCATCATGTAATGGGTCTGCCCAATCATCAACATTGTTGGCAAAAACAGGTGGTTTGAAGAGTATGAGTATAATAATAACAAGGCCGATAGTTAATCGACCTTGAATTATTTGACTTTTAAATGATTCAGCCATATTAATTACGCGACGGGTAAATACCTTGAAGGGAAATTAACCAGGTTAATGGGAGGTAAGGTCCACGAATATTAAAAGCTTGATTACCACCATTAGAATTAACCACTGTAGTTGATGTGGAACTTACATCAACACTTAAGTCTAAAATAATCGCATCAGCCCTCATATCGACATTAGGAGCACCATTGCTGTATATATTTTCCCTATTTGGACTATTTGATAAAACCGCATTCGTAGGTGAATTAGTCCTACTACTTGATGCTAATGCACGTAACGCAATTGTTGTCGCACTTGTATCGACAACATTGTTGGTTGTGGTTGTAGCTATATGATTATGCGATGGCATTTGTGAAGTAATTAAGGTGTGGGTTTCTGACCCACCCCTTTGTCCTAAACGGTAATAACCAAGTCCGGGTCCTTGGCCCTGACCAATAGGAGAGCGACCACGTAAATCGGGTACGGCAAAAGTTCTTCGTCCATCGCCACCAAAGGTTGTGCCAAGAAGAGAAAATAACGCGGTATTACTTGAAATAGCCAGTAATTGCCCTTCAGCTTTTGCCCAACCTCGAATGGTAAAATTACCACCAAAAGCGCACATTCCAGCCAAATATGGTTGAGCAGAGCAGGCTAATGCTTTCATCGGCATCGTGATAGCCGTGAGACTAAATCCTAAAATACAGCTTAATTTTATTATTTTTACAATGTTCATTTCTATTGTCCTTAATTATTAAAAATCATTAATTATTTATTTTGCGCTTTACTTGTAATAGTGCCATCGCAATAAAAAACAGTATGAATGTACTAGGCTCTGGCACTTGTGATGGTGGTTGTGGGTTAGTTAAGTTGTCTGCACCAACAATACTAATAAAGGCACTGGTGCGTGCATTAAAAATAGAGCTATTGTCGAAAGCTTTACCATCCATTTTTAATAATGCGGAGAAGTTATCTGAGGCACCTGCCGCCAACGTAATATCAAAAAGGAATGTGCCATTATCAGATAGTGCTGCCCCACTAGTCGGTAAATCTGTACCATTTTTGCTGTCATTATAAAAAGTATCTGAGGTTAAATCAGAGGCGAATAATTCAGGGATTAAAGTATTAAAAAGGTTGATTTCAGCATCAATATAAGCATCAGGCCCGTCTGCATCAGCAAAGTTTAAAAATGCTAATTCAAAAAATATTTGATAAGTATCAGTAGCTGAACTATTAAATAAGGAAAACCCCATATCAAAGATAAAATCAGGAACTTCACTTATTGCACCCGCAGTAGAAGACCCAATAGCACTAACACCAACGCCATCTCCAAAATCAGTCAATGTCCCAGATAAAGGGTTGGCACCTGTTGGCGTGAGATTAGCAATAGAGGTAAGTGTGGTGTTACCGCCAACAATAATTGACATATCCGCATTTTGACTGGCGTTACCTGTGGTAGGAGCTGAATCAATAGCATGTTCAGCGCTACCGGTAAGAGAGATATCTAGCGGAATTAACCCCGCAGTAACTGTTGGTGTAATCAAGCCTAACGCAAAAAAAATGGAACAAAATCTTATAACTTTACGCATCCGTGTAATCCTTTTTAAAGTAGTTGATAAGGCATATGCAAGGTTGAAACCACTTTGTTAATTTACATTTAAAACATTAACTTATGCTTTTTAGTAAAATAAATAGAAATAAAATGTAAAAATTACTGACATATTTATACGTAAATATTAATTATTTATAAATTCTCTCTAAAAATATTAACCAATAAAAAAAGTATCTTCTGAACCTTCTTTGAATTTTAAACGTATTTAGTAACGCCTTTCTATGCTAAAAAGTCCATTAGGATGTTGACTTAACTTTTTGAAAGTATGGCCTTATAATAATGTTAAAGCAGAATTATAGCCTGACGACTCAATATGGAATGGGTTAAAAGAATCCAGGAATAATAGCTGTGAACATTAATCGTTTTTTTAAAACTAAATAAAACAAAGGGGGGTTTGTATATGCCACGAATAATTAAAAATGGTTTTTTGGTGATTTTTAGTTCATTTCTTTTAACGGCATGTAGCTTTAGTTTTATTTATAACCACTTAGATTGGTGGAGTGATTGGTACCTTAATGATTACGTTACACTAAACCAAGAGCAGCAACAGTTATTTGATACTACATTTAACGAGCTCCATTTTTGGCACAGACAAACACAACTCAGGGAATACACACTGCAATTTAGAACGCTTAAAGAACAAGTTAATCGAGGTATTACCGATATAGAGGTTAGTGAACATTTAGCGCAGGTTAAAAATCATTGGGTCACGGTGCGAGAAAGAGCAAAGCCTAAACTTATAGTGTTAGTCTCCACTTTAGATAGTATTCAAAGAAAACAAGTTATTGATGAAATTGCCAGAAAAAATAAAGATCGTGATGATGATCAAGAACAACTCATTAAAGAGCAGTGGTTTAAAGAACAATGTAAAGAGCGACAAGAACAGCTTAAAAAGTGGGTAGGGAAGTTAACACCTGATCAAAAGTTAGAAGTGTGTGAGCTTATGCAAGCATTTTTACCCACATTTAATCATAGGATGGACTACCGAAAAAAGTGGCTCTCAGGCTTAAAACAAGTGTTATCAATTGATTTAAATAAGCAACAATATGAGGTTATGTTCACGGAACTTATCTCAAACCCTGACACATTAAAGTCTGAAGAGTATAGGATGCTCTTTAAAAATAATATGGAAACATCTGTAAGAGTATTCCATTACTTGATGAATGATTTAACTGACAGGCAACGAAAAATTTTAAATGGTAAGTTAGATGATTTCATTGAAGATTTAACAACGCTCGAAATGGATTTTTAGCGAAAAAACTGCTTGAGTATACGATTTAATAAATGAATTTTAGTCAGGTTTTTTGTAACTCGCCGATATCGTTTGAATTTATGATTATAATTTCTTTTAATGCCTATTAAGGTAATTACAATTTTAAAAACATAAAGTAAACTAAAGCATGACTTATTCCGTATAGTTATTAAAATTAAAACGTGCCGTTAATACAAGGTGCTATGTACACATAATTATTCTATAAAAAAATTTGAGAGAGTGTTAGATGAGCGATGTAAATTCACCCAAAAAATCGGTGGAAGCCTTAGAAGTCAGTAATAAACCTGTCGTTTGGGGGGTTCACTTAATTGTGACCGTTATTATATTTATTGTTGCTTTCTCAATCATTGCCGCAATGTTTACCAGTAAACCTAGTGTGAGAAAGTGGGGAGGAGGACCACCGGCTTCAGTTGGTGTAGAAACAGTAAAACTAACCGCGTCTAATTATCCTGTTTGGATTGAGTCTTATGGCTCTGCTGAGCCATTAACGCAAACACAGCTAGTTGCAGAGGTAAATGGTCGTGTTATCGAGGTGGCTAATAATATTCGTGCGGGTGCATCTTTTAAGGCCGGAGATGTTTTACTCTCTATTGATCCCCGTGATTACCAAATAGAAGTCGATGTTGCTAAGTCAACGGTTGCTGATGCATGGGTTAAATATAAAGAAGAGTTGGCGCAAGCTGATGTCGCTGAACAAGACTGGAATATACAGCCAGGTAATGACGCAGGGCGTGACTTAGCACTTAGAAAACCACAAGTTGCTGCAGCGTTGGCCTCTTTTGATGCATCAAAAGCACGTTTAGCGAAAGCTAAGCTGAATCTCGAAAGGACACAAGTAAAAGCTCCCTTTGATGGGAAGATTTTAAAGCAAATGGTGGATTTAGGACAGGTGGTTAACCCTTCTCAAACAATTGCTGAAATATATTCAACCGATTTTATTGAAGTCAGGCTGCCGGTAAAAGCACAAGATTTAGCACATATTCAGTTACCAGATGATTATCATACCCCAGGAAACACCCCTATAAATAACCGAGAAAACTTACCCATTGTGCTTTTTGAAGGGGAACTAGGCGGTAAAACGTATACTTGGGAAGGTAAATTAGTGCGCAACGAAGGCGCATTTGACTCATCTACTCGTATGCTTTATGTCGTTGCTAAGCTAGACAATCCGTTTGTTAGCTCAGAGCAATTACCGGCATTACGCGTAGGGCAATTTTTAAGAGCGAAAATTGAAGGTACACAACTGACGAACGTTTATGCTATTCCAAGACGAGCGGTAAGTCAGAGTAATATGGTTGCGGTCGCTGAAGAGGGAGTATTACAAAAGCGACTAATTGCTCCTTTATGGACAGATAAAGACTCGGTAGTTATTTCTGCGTCACCACAAGCAGGTACCATTAACAATTATAATAAAGTGCTTAATTCCACCGACCAACTTATTTTAACGCCAACCGCTAATTTGGCTGCTGGTACACGTGTAAGGTCATTGAATGATGTGAACGCTAACGAGCAGTTAGCCACCAATAAGTCTTTAATATTCCCCGTTAAAAAAGATACCAAGCCAAGCGATAATAGTCCAGTAACTTTACCCGCAGTAAATAAAGCGGCCGCTAACTCATCCACACCGACGCAAAACTAGGAGCTTATTATGCATGGATTAATCGCTTGGTTTGCTCGCAACGATGTTGCAGCTAACCTTTTAATGTTAGTTATTGTGATCGCTGGACTTTATAGCTTATCGAATAAAATTCCTATTGACCTGTTTCCTGAATTTGAAATTAATACCGTGCAAGTAAGTGCAGTGCTGCCCGGCGCTTCACCACAAGAAGTGGAAGAAGGGTTAACAATAAAGATTGAGGAGGCTATTCAAGATATTCCCGGCATTCGTGAAATGACCTCACGTTCTAATGAAGGAAGTTCAAGTGTTACGGTTGAAGTTGAAGATGGTTTCGATGTAAGAGAATTACTCGATGAGATGAAAAGTCGAGTTGACGCAATCAATAACTTTCCTGTTGAAGCTGAGCGCCCACTTGTCACGATGCCACAGCGAAAACGCGATGCCATCGGTGTTGTGATGTATGGTGATTATGACAGTTTAACGTTACGTCGTTTGGCTGAAGATGTGCGAGACGAACTAGCTGCGTTGCCTGAAGTGTCTCAGGTTAGTGTTGATAATTCACTGCGTTTTGAAATATCGATTGAAATACCCGAGTGGTCTTTAAGAAAATACGATCTGACTTTAGAACAAGTTGCTGATGCCTTGAGGCGTAACTCTACAGATGTTTCTGCCGGTAATTTAAAAACAGCAGGCGGAGATATTTTTATCCGTAGTATTGGTCAAGCTTACAGAGCAAGTGACTTTAGCCAATTACCTATTTTAACTGATAATGATGGTACGTTAATTCGCCTAGGTGATATCGCCGTACTACGTGATGAATTTGAAGAAACGCCCTTAAGAACAAGGTTTAATGGTATTCCTGCAATAGAGGTAGAAGTATTTCGTGTCGGTGACCAAAGCATTATTGATGTAACTGATGCGGTTAAAAATTATATTTTAGCTAAGCAAGGAGCGTTACCTGAAGGTTTAACGATGACCTACTGGCGAGATCGCAGTAAGTCGATAAAAGCACGATTGGCGACACTGACTAAAAGTGCATGGCAAGGCGCACTATTAGTTATTTTATTGTTAGCTTTATTTTTAAGGCCTGCTGTTGCCTTGTGGGTGTGTATTGGCATTCCCATGTCTTTTATGGGGGCATTTATTTTGATGCCTGTCTTTGGTATATCACTTAACCTTATGAGTTTGTTTGCTTTTATTTTAGTGTTGGGGATAGTCGTTGACGATGCGATTGTTACTGGTGAGAATGTTTATGAACATATGCAGCGGGGCACAGATCCCCTTACTGCTGCTATTAAAGGTACGCAAGAGGTTGCTGTACCGGTTACTTTTGGTATTTTAACCACAGTCGCTGCTTTTATACCTCTTGCTTTATTAGATGGTCGGGGCAGTTGGTATCAAAGCATTCCTTACGTTATTGTACCTGTTTTACTTTTTTCATTGATAGAATCTAAATTAGTGTTACCTGCGCATCTTAAACATATTAAACCACGCACAGGCGCGCCATCTCGGTTAACCCGTGTTCAAATGGCGATATCAAAATCTTTAGAGACTTTTATCGCCAATTTTTATCAACCCGCACTTGCATTAGCGCTACGTTGGCGTTACGCGACGCTAGCCATTATGCTGTCGTCATTATTTATTATTATTGGCGCGCTTGCTAGTGGTCAAACTAAGTTTGTATTTTTTCCTAGAGTACAAAGTGAAGTCGCAACAGCAACGCTGACAATGCCAGCAGGTACTGCTTTTGAAAGTACTGACCGTATTGTGGCTCACATGACAAAACAAGCGCAATTATTACAAGCTAAATACATTGACCCTGAATTGGGTGAATCGATTATTAAGAATATATATTCTATTAGTGGTGGGCGTAACTCAAGTACTGGTCGGGTCCGCGTAGAAACTATTCCGCCAGAAGATCGCAGTTTAGAAATTGGTACACAACAGCTTGTTGCTGAGTGGCGTAAAATGGTTGGACAAGTGGCGGGTGCAGAGCAATTAAATTATCGTGCTGAAATTGGTTGGAGCAGGCCGGCAATTAATATTGAATTGCGGGGGAAAAATGCCGACGATTTAGCTGCGTTAGGTCAAAAGTTTAAAGGTAAATTAAGCGAGTTTTCTGCGGTTTCTGATGTTGAAGATTCAATGTCTGATGGTAAAGAAGAATTACAATTAAAACTCAAGTCAGAAGCGACTTTGCTCGGACTCAACTTGAATATGGTTGCTAGGCAAGTGCGCCAAGCAGTATATGGCTTCGAAGTTCAGCGTATTCAGCGTGGGCGAGAAGAAGTTCGAGTGATGGTGCGATACCCTATTGCAGCCAGGCAGTCGATTGAAACATTAGAACAGATGATGATAAGAGTCGGGGAACGTCAAGAAGTACCTTTGTGGCAAATTGCCGACATTGTGCCGGGGTTAAGTCCTTCAAGTATTTTACGTATTGATCGCCAACGCACGCTTTCTATAACAGCTGATTTTAATAAAGAGCAAGGTAACTTATCGGCTGTACAAGAAGAGTTAAGTGAGTTTTTGCAGCAAGCTATTAGCGGCTACCCCGGTCTTAGCTATGAAATGGCGGGAGAGGCGAGAGATCAAAAAGAGTCTTCTCAAGAGTTAAAGTTTGGCATGTATGGTTTGTTATTGGTGATATATATTTTACTGGCTATTCCTTTTAAAAGTTATTCTCAGCCTTTAGTTGTTATGATGGTCATCCCATTTGGTATGGTTGGCGCCGTGATAGGTCACTGGATAATGGGAATGGATTTAACCCTGTTAAGTTTGATGGGAGTATTAGCTTTATCAGGTGTTGTTGTTAACGACTCCTTGGTGCTTGTTGACTATATCAATAAAAAACGCTCAGAAGGTGCCGCATTATTTGATGCTGTTTATGCGGCAGGTGGTCGACGCTTTAGGCCAGTGTTACTAACGTCGCTAACAACGTTTGCCGGCTTAATGCCACTTTTATTTGAAAAAAGTACGCAAGCACAATTCTTAATTCCAATGGCAGTAAGTTTGGGTTTTGGTATTTTGTTTGCAACGATAATTACCTTATTTTTAGTACCAATTAATTACCTAATTATGGAAGATATTAAGCGTTACAGCGTTCGTTATAAAAATGACATGGCTTGGTTAATACGCAAAGGTGTTAACAAAATTAAACCATCGTAATATTTAACGTGAAGTTGTTAGGGGTTTAGGTTTATGAGATGTTTAAATTACCAATCACTTAATGGGATTGGTAATTTTTTGCCTTTAATGGATCACTAAACTTAGTTGAATAGATAAAGTAGTGTTTGTTAAACATACTGGTTGAATTCAACATGCGTATTCAAATTTCTTGCAGGGCCACAGTTATTATTAAACTAATTTTAAACATTGCAATAACAGCCTTTCGCTTCTTTAACCACAATATTTGCGGTATATCCTTTTAGGTAATTATTTAGCATAGTTTGAGCATAACCTGTAGTTTTCGAGCAAGCCAAACCTTGCCCATAAGGACCAAAATAGACAACTTTTCCTGTCTCATCTATTAATGCGACAGAAGGAGTGGAAGGGATTATATTGTGCTGTGCAACGACAACATTTTTGACAATGAAATTATTAACGTCAGCTAATTTATTGAGATCTTGAATATGTTTTTCACTGAATTTTTGACAATAACAACTAGGTGTAGAAAAGTGTAATATGGTATTGCGACCTGTCATATTTTCTTGATAAGTATAGCGGGTAAAGTCATCAGAAAGTTGTTGATATTCAATACCGGCTAACTTATTACTCTCATCAAAATCCACAAGCCTACCTTTGGTAAAGTAACCAAATGCAGATAGCGTAAAAACTACCCACACGGTGAGTACTCCAAGTTGGAATTTTGTCATGAAGTTATTTAAAACGAGCAATATTAAGCGCCATAGCACTCGATGTATGAGTGACACTATTCGCTTCTTGAGCCAATGCTTCAACTCTTTCTCTGTCTATTAACGCTGTGTCCCTTAAGGTTTCTGCACTTTTTGCTATATCTGCTGTGGTTACTGATTGTTGTTCAATCGCAGCCGCGACATTCATTGATATAGCACTGGCATGTTCAACGAGTGTTGATGCTTGAGATATTTGTTTTTGGGCATTATCAGCACTTTCAATGACGGATTGCACAATGGCTATACTATGAGTCATAGAGTCTGTAGTTAACTTAGAATAATTTTTCAAAAGAGACAGTGTTTGACTTATTTTGTCTGTACTTTCTTTTGTTCGAGTGGCCAATGCTCGTACTTCATCGGCGACAACAGCAAAGCCTCTGCCTTGCTCTCCTGCTCGAGCAGCTTCTATTGCTGCATTTAATGCTAATAAGTTTGTTTGCTCTGCAATACCACTAATCTCAGATAATACTTTGGAGATAGCTTCGGTAGAGTTTGCTAAGTCATTTACCTGTTCACTTGTTTTTTCTAATGCAGATGTTAAATTTTTGTTTTGTTCATTAATCCTCATTATTTCTTCGTTAGAGGATTTAGTGTAATTGGTTGCTTCTTGCATCTGATCACTTAACTGGTTAGTTTCTTCTGCTATCGATGCAACGGTTACCGCCATTTCTTCTGCAGAGGCGGCAATAACTTCAGTTTCTTGTTGACGCTGTGCTGTAGAACTTTCGAGCTCTGTTTTCGTTTTATTTAAGTTTAGTGAATTAGTATTTAATTCGATAACTTGCTCTTTTACGCCTTGAATTACGCTTGCTAATAGCCCCAGCAACTCATTAAATGACAGCAGGGTGCTATTATTTGCCGTTGTTTTGATGTTTAAATCAATTGCATTAACATCCGCAGTTAATGCAGTGGCCACTAAAGATAATTCTTTACCGGCTTCACTCTCAACTTTCATAGAATGTGCTATGTAACCGGCAATAATCGACTCAGCAATTGCGTAGACTGCATGAATGATTACCGTTGTAAATAAAAGTCTTTCCTCATCAAATATAAATACCCCTGTATCATTTACCTGAAGAAAGTAAAAAGAAACATGATGTATTGCAACCACAATAATAGCGGTAATAAATACTCGCCAATCCTGAAAAATGATTAAAAAAGCCAATAAAATGAAAATTTCAAAATGAACTTCAATTAAACCGTTGGCTTGATGAATGTGCAAAGCAGCAAATATCATTGCTGAAAGTGCTGATATATGACCAGCAATAGCTTTATTTGCCGCGGTCTTATAAAAATATATTGGCACAAGTAAAGCAGGTAAACCTATGACAAATGCAGAAAAATATGAATCATAGATAAAACCTAACAGTAAACTTTCAGCAAACAATACGCTAAAAAGGTATGTAAATAATTTATTGTTTTTATTCATTTTCTATCCATTTTTAAGTGTAATTAATATTAGTTTTTTATACAAATCAAACATTAATATATGAACTTTAATCGGGTGTTTACAAAAAAAATAACTTTGTAAGTGCTTGTAAGTGCTTGTAAGTCATTACTTAAAATAACGTGATTCATATAACATTAGTTGAGGAGCATAAACAAATCAATATTGTAATGCTTTAAATTAGGACGCTAAAATATACAGAAAGGTTATTTTATTGCACGTTACAATAGCCTTAACAACTAAAGGAAGTTTATTTATAGGGAATCATCTGGGAAAAATTAGCGCATGAATAACGCTTCAATATTATAGTATTGATTAATGTCTGCGCATATTTTGATTGTTGTCGTTTACTGGTCATGTTTAAGGTGATTGTTTGGCCGTTTTTAAATTAATACTCACCATTAAAGTGGGTAAGTCGATACCGAAAAGGTCTCTTTTATGAAGACGATAAACGGTTTATAAATACTTAGTAATACACTTCTAACTTAATTTATGACTTAAATACGTCATCTTGCCAATTTTCTTCTAGTTTATCCCAATATATTCCCTGAACATTTGTCGAACTTTTTGCGAGGCATTGACATCATCTAACGCAATCAGTTTTTCAAAGGTGCCTGTTCTGGGTTAATTAATACAGCAAGTATGGTTGTTGTTTTTTTCATCTTTAATGTTTCTATAGCGACATGTTATTTTGATTATCACTTAATTAGAATTGTATTGTCTTTTAATTGGAATATAATCGTCATCTTTTTGGGGGCTATGCAACGATTAAGCATAAATGAGTGTATTTATTGATGAAAATTATAAAACACATACTTTAAGTCATGCTAATACGTTGATGCGATTACAGGATTAGCGTATGGCTAAAATAAATAATACATTACCGAATGATTTTTTAGTTGCTCGTTTATGCAGGTAAAATCCCCCCACTTTATTTTTAGCAGATCTTAACTTATAAGTTTCTGCCTTTTAAACGTTAGCGCTAAGCTTATTTGTAACGGTAAATATTGCTTTATATCTTCTTCTTTTGTCAGTTTTAAAGAAATAGCCATGCAGATTTATACGAGAGATAAAACGTTTTTATAACAAATTTTAAATTAACCCTTAGAGAAGTATTGTGAAAAAACTTATAACAACTGTCTTGCTATTTCTACTTGCAACGCCTGCTTTTGCGGCTGGAGCTGGTGAAATAGATCTAACGAACTCAATAGCAGGTTTAACTGCATTAACCATTTTCATTATTGCTTACTTACTGGTGATCGGTGAAGAATTCATACACCTTAGAAAGTCAAAACCGGTATTGGTTGCGGCAGGTATTATTTGGTTAATTATTGGTTGGATCTACACACAACATGGTATTCCAGCAGCAGCTGAAGAGGCTTTTAATCATAATTTACTTGAATATGCTCAATTACTACTCTTTTTATTAGTCGCGATGACTTATATCAATGCGATGGAAGAGCGAGGGGTTTTTGACAGTTTACGTATTTGGATGATTTCTAAAGGCTTAAGTTTACGCAGCTTATTTTGGGTTACAGGCTTAATGGCATTTGCTATCTCTTCGTTTGCGAATAACTTAACCACCGCAATGTTAATGTGTGCCATCGTACTTAAAGTGGCCCCTAAAGATATTAAGTTCATTAATATTGCCTGTATTAATATTGTAGTAGCATCTAACGCAGGTGGGGTTTTTAGTCCGTTTGGTGATATAACGACGTTAATGATATGGCAGGCAGAATTAGTTAAGTTCGAACAATTTTTTGTCCTCTTTATACCGTCACTGGTAAACTTTTTAATACCTGCTGTTATTATGAGCTTCTTTATCTCTAATGAAAAATCAACACCGATAACTGACGATGATTTCATATTAAAACGTGGTGCTAAGCGAATTATATTTTTATTTATACTAACTATTGCTACTGCGGTTGCCACTCACAGTGTTGTTAACATGCCTCCGGTATTGGGGATGATGATGGGTTTAGGCTATTTAAAATTCTTAGGGTTTTATTTACGCAGAAGCTTACCTCACTCGTTGAATAAAAAACGAACGTTGGCGACCATAAGTCATGATGAAAAAGCGTTAAAGCGTCTAGGTAATATAGTTCCTTTTGACATTTTTGAAAAAATAGCCCGTGCCGAATGGGACACTTTACTGTTCTTTTATGGCGTAGTTATGTGTGTTGGTGGGCTTGGCTTTATGGGCTATTTAGGTTTGGTTTCAGAGTTATTGTATACCAACTGGGATCCTACTTATGCCAATATTGCCGTCGGCGTACTTTCAGCCATTATTGATAATATTCCAGTTGTTTTTGCAGTATTGAGCATGAACCCCGTTATGGATCTTCAACAATGGTTATTAGTCACAATGACCGCTGGAGTAGGGGGAAGTTTACTTTCTGTTGGTTCAGCGGCAGGTGTCGCTCTAATGGGGCAAACTAAAGGTAAATATTCATTTATAGGACACTTAAAATGGAGTTGGGCGATCGCTTTAGGGTACGGTGCTAGCATTTATGTTCATTTTTTAATAAATGGTTAAGTGGCTCAACATACTTAAAAACACCTTTAATTTATTGATGTTATATTAAAGGTGTTAACTTAAGGTGCTGTTTGATTATGGAAAATAGGTAGAAAGGTTTTCTCTAAACAAAGCAGCAATTCACGCACCACCTTAGCAGCAAAAATATCACTGTTTCCTGTGCTGTCAATAGCCGGTGATAACTCTACTACGTCGCAACCGACAAAATATTTAGTGCGTAATATTTTACATAAACTAATAAATGAATGGAAATCTTCCCCTCCTGGCTCAGGAGTACCTGTGCTAGGGGAAAAACTGGGATCAAAATAGTCTAAATCTAGGGTTAAATAAATAGGAATGTCTTTGGGTATCGCTTGAACACAGTCGAAAAATTCAGCTCGACTTTTTTTAAGGGTATTATGGGTTTTCATCCATTGATATTCTTCGCGAGTACCGGAGCGAATACCATATTGTATCAATTGATTCTGCTCACCAAAATGGTCGGTAATACCACGAATTATTGAAGCATGAGAGTAATGATACCCTAAGTAACCATCACGCAAATCAGCTTGTGCATCGAGATGTAAAATCACTAAATTAGGAAAATCGGATAAATACTTCTTGATTGGCGCGTATGAAATTGAATGCTCACCGCCTAACGTTAACAGGCGAATGTTATTTTCTTTTAAAGCAACATCATCAAATAACGTCGTGAATGCCTTATTCGTTTTATTATAAGCGCTCTCGATATCAGCCTTTGCACTTTGCTCATCGATTGACAAGTCAATGGGCAAATTACCCAGGTCAATAAATGAAATGTCCTCGACGTCGGCGTCTAAATAAGGGGAATACGATTCAATGCCATCAGAAGCATGGCGAAGTGCGTTAGGTCCGGCTTTTGTTCCTTTTCTAAAGCAGGCGGTACCATCGAACTCAAAACCGACAATGTGTGTTGTGTCTTGAAATATAGCCTACTTATTTTTAGCCCCTTCAAAAGGTATCAGGGCAGGTATTAACTCAACATTAATTTCTTTAACTATTTTCATTATTTAGCAACGAGAGCTTATAACAATCATTTTCAATGATTATCCAAAAAAACACCTAAAAGTATAGTTATTTTTTATAAAAGAAAGTCTTTCAAACCAAATCACGTTATTGTTCATACCTTTATTGTTTATTATATCAATATTAGTACCATTATTTTATTGATAATAACTATAGAATTTGTAAAATAACGCACTATTTTTTTACTAAGGGGTTGTTATGTTTTTTGAGGGGTCAGAAAAAAAAGCTGAAATCTTAATTGATGGTAAACAGCTTTCTTTACTTATTGATATTGATAACGAATTTTGGTCAGAATTAGTCAATCGTAGCCAAGCCCAAATACTATCATCTATTCAAAATAAGCATTGCAAAGCCTTCTTATTGTCTGAATCCAGCTTATTTGTTTGGCGGGACAGAATATTAATTTTAACCTGTGGTGAAACACAGTTAGTGAAAGCGGTAGAATTTTTCATTCAAAAACTGGGTAAAAAAGTGATAAAACAGCTTACTTATCAGCGTAAGAATGAATATTTTGCTAATGCACAGCCAAGTTGCTTTGGCGATGATATAAAGTTAATTAATCAATATTTACCTGGTAAAGCATATCGTTTTGGTGAAATGGACAGTCACCATAACTATGTCTTTCACTTAGACAACGACTTTACTGCTGATACTGATGATATTACCTACGAGTTGTTGGCCTATCAAATAAGTGAACAAGCCTCAAAACATTTAACACAAGCCAATTTGTCCGGCCAAGAGATCCGTGATTTTTTATGTATTGATAAGATATTGCCAGGCTTTATTATTGACGATTTCGTGTTTTCTCCTTACGGTTACTCACTTAATGCGCTTAAAGAACAGCAATATTTAACCATTCACGTTACACCACAAATGGACAGCAGTTATATTAGTTTTGAATCAAATATAGATTTACTGACACTTGCACCAACACTCTTAGAGATATTGGCACCAAAATCTTTTGATTTAATGAGTTTTAATGAGCAAGCTTTTGAAGAAAAACTCATTACTTTAATTCCAGGCAAATACGTGAGTAAATCACGTGTTTGCAAAAAGCTTGATAATGGCTACTTAGTTAACTTTGCTAACTATATTTTGCCTCAAACAACCTTTGTTGAGCCAATTATGCTCAATATTTCAGGGGAAAACCATGCACTCTAATTTATGGGTAGAAGAAAAGTTCGAAGATTTCTTGGGCATTAAATTTAAGGTAGAAAAGGTGCTTTTCTCTGGAAAAAGTCAATTTCAAACTGTCGATGTTGTTGAAACAAAAGGCCATGGCAAAATGTTATTAAATGACGGCTTGATCATGGTCACCGAGCGTGATGAATTTGCTTACCACGACATGATAAGCCATGTGCCATTATTTGTTCACCCTAGTCCTAAAAATGTCTTAGTGATTGGTGGTGGCGACGGTGGAACGGCAAGAGAAGTTATTCGTCATAAATCCGTGAAAAAATGCACGATGGTTGAAATCGATGTTATGGTTGTTGATGCCTGTAAAGAGCACATTCCACAGACCTCTGCGGCACTTAATGATGAGCGTATCAATCTTATTATAGGGGACGGTGTTCAGTTTGTGAAAGACACGACTGAGAAGTTCGACGTTATTATTGTCGACAGCACAGACCCGATTGGACCGGCACAACCCTTATTTGGTGAAGCGTTTTATAAAGATGTTTTTAATTGCCTAGCGGATGATGGTATTGTTGTTTCACAGGGAGAGTCGTCATGGTACGCCATGGATATTCAACAATCACTGTTGAAAGTATTAAATAACGTATTTCCTAAAAGCTACTTGTATAGTTTTAGTAATTTAACTTATCCAGGGGGGTTGTGGAGTTTTACCTTTGCGTCTAAGCAATATCATCCCACGATCGATTTTAATCCTACGCGTGTTGAAAAATCAGGTTTGACCTTTGATTATTATAACGCACCTTTACACGCTGCTTCCTTTGCTTTGCCCAGTTTTGTGAAAAAGGGCTTAGTGGGGTTAATCGATAATTAGGCCGCTAAAAATTAAACCTTGTCTGCTGAACAATAGGTTACATTTATTATATGAAACGTCAGAAGACAAGTATTATTTAAAAGGAGTTACTTCTATTTTTCTTGGCTTTATAAATTATAAAAAATAGAGAAATGTCACTTTATAAAAACTTAAGTTATTCTATTTTTGGAGGGCAGATAAAATCATCTTATTAAAATAGGAGACTGCTTATCAGTACATCATTAAAATTAGACTCTTGTCATTTGTACAGGTATGATTTAAAAAAGAAAAAAAATTATCTAAGGTCATTATGATAACGCTTAAGTTTCGATTGCTTATGGTCATGTTTTTCTGTTCAGTATGCTTTGCTGAAACTGCTTTTAGCCAAACCCTTGTAAAAATTGTTAACCAAAATTATCTCCCACTACCTAATGCGGTCATTGAGTATGCGGTTCCCCAACCGCTTGTAAATAAATCGACTGAAGACCCTATCTATGTGATGGATCAAATAAACAAAGCGTTTGAACCACTTGTTTTAGTTGTTCCAGTTAATAGTTTAGTCAGCTTTCCTAATAGTGATGATATACGACATCATGTTTACTCTTTTTCACCCGCTAAAACATTTGAATTAAAATTATACGCGGGCAAACCTAAAAGTCCGGTTCGTTTTAATGATAAAGGTCTTGTTGTTATGGGCTGTAATATTCATGATGCTATGGTGGGATATATTTATGTCACTGATAAAGAAAATGCCTATGTGAGCAATAAAAAAGGTGAGGTGTTACTGCCGCGTACTTTAGCGTTAAATATGCAATTAAAAGTTTGGCACCCTAATAGCACTAAAGGTTTATCTCAACATACCTTATTGACTATTGACCAAAAAATGCTAGATGAGAATGACATTGTTATTGTAATAAGTGTTAACACACCCGAACCAAGAGACAGTTTTGAAGAGTTAGCTTTTCATGAGCACTAGGTTTAGCTTTAAAGCACAAATCACTTGGTTATTAACCAGTTTAATTTTATTAACCGTGATTTTTTTAACGGGCAGTAATTGGTTTCGATTTGCTGATTATGCAGAAAACCAAATTGAACGCCAAATGTATTTTGCTCAAAATGTACTTGAGCAAACGCTGAGATCACAAGAAAAAGTGTTAACGACAACAGCAAGCGTTTTAGCTGCTGATTTTGGTTTTAAACAAGCCGTAGCGACCCGCGACAAAAAGACGGTAGAGAGCGTACTTCTTAACCACGGCAAACGTATCAATGCTGATTTGATGTTAATACTCGACTTAGAAGGCAAGCTATCAACGACCAGCTCATTACATTCTTTGGATACTAAGACTATTGAGAGAAATATCAACAAACTTCCTTTTAGAGAGGTGCATGCTCAAATTCTTAGTATCGAAAATAAAGTTTTTCAAGTCATCGTTGTCCCTGTTAAGGCGCCGAGAGTTATTGCCTATACCGTGATTGGCTTTGAATTTGATCAAATAGCCTTATTGAAACTTAAAGAATTAATCGCTTTAGATTTAACTCTAGTACAAAATAATCTGCTTATTGATTCAAGTATTGATGATAAAGATATTATAAAAAAATTGTTAAAAGGCTACCAGCAAACATCTCCTAATTTACTCCTAACCCGTTCTGATTATTTTCACAAAACAATTAGTTTCGGTGGCTCTAAAGATGTAAGAGCGACGTTGTCTGCTTCTTTAACACAGATTCAGAGTGACTTTAATCGTTTGATTTACTCTATGTTAATTATCGCTATGACTGTGATCGTGATTGCCATTACTTTATCTCGTCTTTTATCTAGAGGCTTATCTACCCCGTTGCACATTTTAATGGAGCTAACCAAAAAAATTGGTCGTGGTGAACTTAAGGTGCCTACATTAGCTAAGCGTTTGCCTGTTGAATTTAGTGAACTTTATCAAGGGTTTTCAGTTATGGGGGCCGCTATTGAAAACCGTGAACAAGCTATCCTTTATCAAGCAGAACGCGATGTACTAACGGGTTTGTATAACCGTCATAAAATATTAAATATTATTGCTGACTCCTTTGAAGAAAAGATCAACTTAGTGGTTATTACTCTTAACATTAAGGGCTTTAAAGCCCTTAATGACACAATTGGTCTCAGTAATGGCGATAGTCTATTGAAAGATATCGCTGCTCGCATCATTGTTTTTATTGAAAAGTCAAACCAAGTCTTAAAAGACGATACTATGGCAGCAAGAAGCAATTCAGATGAGTTTTTAATCGCTATTCCAATTAATGATACAAATGAAATAAACCATTTTATTGAATTATTACAACGTGAATTAAACCGACCCTTTTGGCTTGATGATATTAAAATTAATTTGTCACTTTATTTTGGTGTCGCCAATTCACTTGATCATGGGATTGATGCTGAACGCTTGATCAGGCGCTCAACTATGGCCGTTTCTTTAGCTTATCAAGAGCAGGTTTCGTTAAGGTTTTATCAAGAAGGCGAAGATGAAAACTATCTTTATAAGTTGCGGTTAATTGAAGAGTTAAAAGGTGCACTTGAAAGTGAAGTCAGTCCGCTCTTTATGAATTACCAACCGAAATTAAATATGAATACCGGCAAAATTGATAAACTTGAAGCCTTAATTCGTTGGATTAACAAAGAGGGGAAATTTGTAAACCCTGAATTATTTATTGATTTAGCTGAAAAGGCGGGCTTAATTGTCTCGTTAACTCGCTGGGTAATTTTACAGGTTATTCAGCAAATGGAACAATGGAATAAAATGGGATACCTCTTTAAGGTTTCGATTAACTTATCTGCCCAAGATATTCAAAATGAACAATTTGTCGACTATTTACTTACCACAGTGAACAATCATGACGTCGCTACAACACAAATAACACTGGAATT
This sequence comes from Colwellia sp. MB02u-14, assembly GCF_014076915.1. Classification (NCBI taxonomy): domain Bacteria; kingdom Pseudomonadati; phylum Pseudomonadota; class Gammaproteobacteria; order Alteromonadales; family Colwelliaceae; genus Colwellia; species Colwellia sp. MB02u-14. Next base: position 61,106 of record NZ_JACGUX010000049.1, on the reverse strand, counting down.
AACAGAGCGAGATATCGCCGAAAATGAAGCACTAGTGATTGCACGTTTATCACATTTAAAATCACTGGGTTTTACTATTTCAGTTGATGATTACGGTATTGGTCAATCTTCACTAGCTAAATTGAAAAGCTTGCCTGTCGATGAATTAAAAATCGATAAAACATTCATTTTAACATTAGAGCAATGTCAGAAAGATCAAGATATCGTCGCCTCAACTATTTCTCTAGGCCATAAACTTGGGCTGAGTGTTGTTGCTGAAGGTGTTGAAAATAAAGCAAGCTTAATGTTACTCAATGACTTTAAGTGTGACTATGCACAAGGTTATTATTTATCGAGACCAGTTAGCGCTGAACAATTTATTGAATGGTATAAAAGCTATGAATCGCCGCTTTAGTTTTAGCTTACTGCTATTAATGTTACTGCCAATAGTGAGTTTTGCTAATGGTAAGATATTAGCAACCCCAGGTGTTTCTCAAGTAGAGGGCTCAGGTGGTGGCGGTTTAGTTCCTTGGGCTCAATTAGCAGGTTATGCAACAGAAGATGAATTAGCCTTTTCTGCCTTTTGTACACAAGCTAATGTGAAGGATTTTCAATTAAACAGTTGTGGTGGTCAGGTTAATTTTTATGATCGCTTAGAGGTCTCTTTTGTAAAACAACACTTTGATGTAGAGCCTTTGTCATTAACACTGTCTCAAGATATTCTGGGTCTTAAATTAAGATTATATGGTGATTTGCTTTATAGCACTTGGCCACAATTATCAGTAGGTATTCAGCAAAAATCACTAAGAACCGCTGATGTTGCTTTTTCATTAGGCGCCAAAGACGATACAGGAACCGACTTTTATTTAGCGGCAAGTAAACTACATTTAGGCCTTTTAGCGGGTTATAACGTATTGTGGAATGTCTCTTTACGATACACACAAGCCAATGAAATGGGACTGCTCGGATTTAGCGGACCTAATGGTAATGGCGCGTTACAAACTGAAATGTCTGTGGCGGTATTATTCAATAAACATATTGCTGTAGGTACTGAATATCGACATAAACCTGATAATTTAGGGCTTAAAGAGGATGACTGGCAAGATCTTTTTTTGGCATGGTTTCCAAATAAATACGTGAATGTTACTCTCGCTTACCTTGATTTAGGTACTCTTGCGGGATTGTCGGATCAAAAAGGTTGGTATTTGTCGTTGTCAGGATCCTATTAATGTCTAAATATTTTAGCACTGTTATTTTTGTCTTCGCTTTGCAACTATGCTTGGGTTGCAGCAGCCAACGAGTAGAACAACGTGAGGCGCTTTATGCTGAAATTGGTGGTCATGAAGGTTTAGAAAGCCTCGTTGATGCGTTTGTGCAAAGAATTGTGAAAGATAAAGTCATATTGCCTTATTTTGCTAAGTCGAGCGTCAAACATTTCAAGCAAGGTTTTATCAATCATTTATGTGGGTTGGTAAACGGGCCATGTGAATATAATGGCGATAGCATGATTGATATTCATACCGGCATGAATATTAATGAAGGAGACTTCAATCGTGTGGTTGAACTACTGATACAGGCTATGGAAGATGTTGGTATTCCTTACTCATCCCAAAATAGAATACTCGCAAAACTAGCTGTTTTCAGAGCTGAAATAATAAAAATATAATATTGTCTTTAGTTTTCCCTCAACATTCTCAACTTTATTTGCTGTCTCACCCAAAATTATTTGTGTTTAGTTTCAACAGCGTTAATCAACACATGTATATAAACAGAAAATAAGCAAACATAATGATGTTAATTATGTAATTGCAAAGGTAAAATTGACCTAATTGTGTCAACAGTCACTTTATGTTGTCTTACCAAAGGTAGTTGAAATTTTATGGATTATTTTGAACAGTTAGGTGTAAGTAGAGTATCAACGACCATCGAAATTAAAAAAGCTTATCGAAAACTCGCTAATAAATATCACCCAGATAGAAACGACAATATTGAAGCTAAAGAAAAATTTCAGTTAATTCAAAAAGCCTATGATGTTATTTCTGATCCCAAAAAACGGTCGGTATACTTAAAAAGTAACTATACCGTGATAACAGATCCGCGAGAAATTGCTGATTCTTTTTGGCAAAGTGCTTTTAACTAAGCGTAAATGAGTGCTCAATGAGCCCCTCTCTTAGACTTTCTATTAGGAAATATGAATGCAATCCCAAACAAACTTACCGGATTATTTAACGGATGATTTTTCTATGTATTTAGAAAATATGAATTCATTAGACGATCCGGAAAACCCTGATTTATTATCAAATTATTTAACAAGTCTCTTTGAACAATTGCAGCAAATGCCCTTATTATTTAATGGTATGGTTGACCAACTAGCGATGGCGATATCAACCAAGATCAGAATTGATAGCAAAAACCTGTCAACACTTGAACTGGCAGATGAACCTTCTTGGGCGGAAATTAAACCTTTTGTTGGCGTTCATGCTGATGCTAGAGCTTGTATTACCGAAATAATGACCCACGCAGAAGAAGACCTAAAAACAGCTATTTTGCTCATCCATTTTTATAACCGTTATGATGCAACACCTTTAAAAGCTGAAGAAGATGAATATGCTCAAGTCGATGATGATGAATCTAATGACTATGATGAAAATTACTAAGCGAGATAAATATAAAATTCTATAAAAGCAGAATTTTATATTCATAAATTTATTTGTACTATATATAAGTTTTAAGGAATAACCTTGACAAAAAATGCATTAATTCTAGCGACAGACATTATCGAACAAGCACAATACAGTGGCAGACGTGCGGGTACCTCTTTAGAAGCGATTGCCTCTGAACAGGGCGACGAAAAAATGCTTGCGGTATTAACAGAAATGGACATCTTAACCGTAGCAAAAATTGTCAGAGAGCACGATGCGACTATTCCGTCTATTGCAACATGGTTAATGGATGCCGAATCAATTAAACAACTCTTAAATGTAGAGCCATCGTATTGGCAAAATATGGATGAAGAGCATGTTTTTTGTGCGCAAACAGAAGCGCATAGTTTATTAACACAAATATTTCTTTCTTCAGATGACGAAGAAAAGCAATTAGAAGTATTAAACGCGATAGTTGAAGATGACTTTGGTCTTTTATATTTATCTTTGCCCTTTATCGGTCATGACTTTTCAGAATTAGAAGAAGATGAAGAGCAAACATCAGGGAGCATTGAAGAACTGTTAATGAAAATAAAAACGCTAAGTGAAGAAGCTTATCGTGAAGTCATGACGGTTAGTACAAATGGAACACTCGAAAACATTGAAAATGCGTTAAAACAAAATGCGAACAAACAACGAGTAACTGCTGTTGAAATGGACACCGACGATATGTTTGCACCGCTCTAACTTGCCAACAAAAACCGTATTATTTAATCTATATGAACCGCTTTAATTGATTGGAATTCATCAATGAACATTGCAGAGTTAAGAAATTATCCGTTTTTACTTTTGGTATTAAGAGACGGAGAAAGTGACGGCTTTTTTACGCCTGAATTTATGCATAAAACCAAACAACAACTATCTGATATGTCATTAAGAATCGCTTCTGATAATCTATCGATAATTTATGCTGATCAAATAAAGAAGGGCTGTGAAATTGTTTTGGGTATGAGTAACTTAGGCTTATTAGAACTGTGTGATAACGACACAGATAAAGCTAAAGACATACTAAAAACTCAAGGTATTGTATATTGTTTTAGAGCCGGCTGGGCAAAGTATGCTCAATTAAAGACAATATCGCCCTCCTACTTTGAAGAAATATCTATCCGGAGTTATGCGCTCGGTATTAACGATACTTCTGATATAAGATTAATGCACAGGACCTTTGTTAATGAAGGCTATCAAAGTGCAAAGCTTCTGCAAGTTTATAAAAGTATAGCAGCAGACTTTTCAGCAAATACCTTACTTATCGATGATGATGAAGACGTTTTGTTGTTTGAATTGCAAAAGTTTTTAAATACTGCAATTTCATTATTACTTATTGATTCAGAAAGAAAAGTCTTCACTAGTAGCTTGTATGAACAACTGAATACTTATCTGACGCATACCGATAAAAAGGTGTTATTAGCCAAAGTGGAGGCTTGCATTGCCCGCTTTACAGAACAACTACCAATTTCAACAAAAAGTTATTTGCAGGATATTAATTTACTCAGCTTTACTGAGCTAAAGGGGATTATTGACCAGCAAGAAAATATTTCTATTTATATCCAAGAAATATTAGAACTGCCTATCACCCTAGCAAATGAGTTGAATGGCGATTTTGACGGTGGTTATGACTTCCACGCTGATGATGAAGATGATATTGCTTATTTAAGACCTGATGCTTCATAATAAGGCCTTTTCGTTGTTAAAAAGGCGAATTTGTTAAACGTTACTTATGAAATTATATATCACTTTAAATTGTTCACTTACCTGTTAACGCTTGGTCATAAGTAAAAATATCTTAACAATAAAAAGCCTGATAAATAAATTATCAGGCTTTTTTAATAAGACCACGTTATCGTTAACTTAAAAGCTTAGAAACCACATTGCTTACCTTTATTTTTTTCTTTTAACCAAACGTGTAATGGAGCAAAGTAGTCAAGTACAGCAGTTGCATCCATTTGTTCACTCCCCGTTAAAACTTTATAAGCTTCTTGCCAAGGTTGGCTTGAGCCCATTTCTAATACGGTATTAAGTGCTTTGCCGGCTTCTTTAGAGTTGTAAATTGAACAGCGATGAATAGGGTCGGTATTACCCGAAACTTCACAGAGTGCTTTATGAAATTCAAACTGCTGAATATGGGCGAGGAAATAACGGCTATAAGGAACGCCACCAGGAACATGATATTTTGCACCCGGATCAAAAGCATTCGCTTCACGCGCTATCGGTGCGGCTACACCCTGGTATTTTTCACGCAACTCCCACCAAGCAGTATTGTAATTTTCAGGTGTTATTTCACCTGAGTAAACTTTCCAACGCCATTGATCAACCATTAAACCAAAGGGAATAAAGGCTATTTTTTCTAGTGCCATTTTCATTAATAAGCCAATATCTTTTGATTCATCAGGAATAGTATCAATTAAGCCTATTTCTTTTAGATATTTAGGTGTAACAGAAAGTGCAATGGTATCGCCAATTGCTTCATGGAAACCATCGTTGGCACTATTTTGGAAATAAACAGGTTGATCTTTATATGCTCGCTGGTAGAAGTTATGTCCAAGTTCATGATGTATGACATTAAACTCTTCACCTGTTTTTTGAATACACATTTTAATACGTATATCATCTTTAGCATCAAGATCCCATGCCGAAGCATGGCAGACAACATCACGGTCTGCTGGTTTGGTAAAGAGTGAACGTGTCCAGAAAGTTTCAGGTAATTCATCAAACCCTAACGAGGTAAAAAAGGTTTCCGCGCCTTTTACCATGTTAATTTCGTCATAGTCTTTAGCGGCTAGTTGTTTAGTAACATCATAACCAGGATCTGCATTTTCAGGAGCGACTAACTCGTAGATGTTGCCCCAAGATTGTGCCCACATGTTACCTAATAAATGTGCAGGGATCGGTTGGTCTTGTGGGACTTTATCTGCTCCATAAGTTTTTGCAAGTTCGCCGCGAACATAACAATGTAAGTCATCGTATAAGGGTTTTACTTGTCCCCATAAGCGGTCAAGTTCCTTAGCAAAATCGTCAGCAGGCATATCATAATTTGAACGCCACATAGTGCCTAAGTCTTTATAACCTAAACCTTGTGCTCCTTCATTGCCTAATTCCGATTGACGGATAAATAATGGTTTCATGTCGGGGCTAATAGTGCGCCAGCCTTGCCACATTTCGAGTAATTCGTCGTAATCACGTGAAGTTGCCATTGTTGACGTCATTTCACCTAAGCTTAGCGTTTTACCGGCTTTCGTTGTGTAAGTACCTTTACCGTACATACCACCGAGTTCTGAACCAATTTTTGCAAGCTCAGCAGATTTCTCCGAATCTTGTGGTGCGGGCATTACTAAACTTTGTTTTAAGGTATTTAATTTTCTTCGTTGATTTTCTGTTACCTCAATATGATCAAATTTAGCTGCAGACATAGCAAAACGAACGCCCGCTTCTGTTGATTTTTGATTTGCGGCTGCTGAAAGTGCTGCAGTATCATCGGTAATGAAATTTGAATAAATCCATTCTGCGCGGCTGCCTTCAATACCCAAGGCTATTAATTCTTTTTCGGTAGCGATAAGAAATGCATCCGCGTCTTTTGCCGTCAATACGGGCGCAACCTGCTTTGGTGTTTGCTGAGTTTTGCTTGTACTTTCATTGTTGCAAGCGCTAAGCGATGCCAGCACACATAAGGCAATACTCGTTTGTTTAAATAGCTTTATCATAAACGTCTTATTTTTATTATTAATGGAGAGTGGAGGGGAGTATATAAAATTGTGCAGAGGGCTTAAAGCTTTACGATTAAAAAATCGTGGTAAACTTTAGATAAAAGAAAGCACTAAACGTTTTCACGCTCAGTGCTTTGTATACCCTTCTACTTTTTTATTATCCACTTTAAAAAGCTTAACTGAAAATTTTCACATAGAATTTTAGATTTTTATTCACCACCACAGGCAGCCAGTAAACAAGATAGGTTTAAGGCGATTAACGGTAACGTTTATATATTATTATTGCTTTAATTCATAAAGTGCTCAGACCGAATCCACCTATAATACCTGCACAGTAATAAATCAAGATCAAATACTTGTTGGCTTGAAATTTAAACAAGTACTTCGTTTGAGTTGAAAAAAAGATACAGAGATTTATCCATGATAAGTAAAACAAATTTTACATGGTGCTAGATCAATTTCAGGTCTGTAAATTGTTGTGTAAATGCATTGAACTGTATCTCAATTAAAAAATAAGAAAGCTAGACCAATAAACCGTGATGTAATCGGCCACTTTCTAAACAGTAGATAATGATGAGGTTCTTGATGTTTTTTACTGTTTATATATTATAACGAATAGTGAGTTTTACAATGAATCATACTATTCTATTGAATTTTAAGAATAAAATTTGTATTCGAGATTCATTGTTGCGTTATTTCAAACGCTTGTTTAAACTGTGCTTAAATTAGTATCAAATATTTCATTCAGATGTGGTTAAAAGGTATTGTTAGAAGATGAGTACAAAAAATAAAATTCTAGACGCAGCTGAAAGCTTATTTGCAACACAAGGTTTTAATGGCACTTCATTAAGAGAAATAACCAGTCAAGCTGAAGTTAATTTAGCGGCAGTTAATTATCATTTTGGTTCAAAAAAAGAGCTAATAAAATCGGTAATGTCCCGTTATATGAATGAACTTTCACCACGTTTAGAGTCTGCTCTTGTTGAAGTATGTGAACGTGACAATTTGAATTTACTCGAAGTGTTTTCAGCCTTTATCGAACCTTTATTATCATTAAACGATTTTAAAGAAAATGGTACGAGCAATTTTCTGCAACTACTTGGACGAGGTTATAGCGATAGCCAAGGTTTTCTCCGCTGGTTTTTAACGACTCAGTACCCAGGTGTGATTAACAATTTTGTAAAGGCTGTTCAAAAAGCTTATCCAGAATTAACGGCTGAAGAAATGTTTTGGCGCTTACACTTCACCATGGGAACGGTGGTATTTACGATGTCATCTAGCGATGCTTTAATTGATATTGCAAAAAGTGACTTTGATAAAACGATGGATATTGCTGGCGTTATCAAAAAAGTGATCCCCTATGTTGCAGCAGGTGTTTCTGCACCATTACTTTAAAGATCTATTTCTTCTTTTTAATAGGATAGTTCAACATCAAGCTTTGTAATTAAGCCTGATTTAGGTAGAGTAGCACCTTTAATAACTTATTATTTTAAAAGCGTGTTTATGGGTCCTATTATGTTAGATGTGCTTGGCACATCTTTAACGGCAGAAGACAAAGAGCTTCTGCAACATCCTCTTGTTGGCGGGTTAATTTTATTTACTCGTAATTATGAATCTCCTGAGCAACTCGCTCAACTTACGGACAGTATTCGCGTGGCCGCCAATAAAAACCTTATTATTGCTGTCGATCATGAAGGTGGTCGAGTTCAGCGTTTTCGTGAGGGTTTTTCACTTATTCCAGCGATGGGGAAAATTTGGAACTTTGCTGATAAAAATGTTATTAAAGCTCAAGCGCTGGCTAAACAAAGTGCGATATTAATGGCATTAGAAGTTCAAGCGGTGGGTATCGATATTAGTTTTGCCCCTATTCTTGATATTGATGATATTAGTGCGGTGATCGGTGATCGTTCTTTCCATAAAGACCCTGAAATTGTCTGTAAACTAGCGAGTGCTTTTGTTGACGGCTTACATCTTGTTGGCATGAAGGCTACGGGTAAACATTTCCCAGGTCATGGCAGTGTCGAAGCAGATTCTCACCTTGCTTTACCTATTGATCCTCGTTCACGTGAAGAGATATTCGCGGTAGATATGTTGCCTTTTAAGACGTTAATTAAGAGCGAAAAAGTGGATGCTCTAATGCCTGCTCATGTTATTTTTCCTGAAATCTCTCCTGAAGCGGTTGGCTTTTCCCCTTATTGGCTACAAGATATTTTACGAAAGGAACTTGGCTTTAATGGTGTTATTTTCAGTGATGATTTATCCATGAAAGGTGCTGCATGTGTTGGTGGCTATGTTGAACGAGCTGAGGCTGCTCAACAAGCGGGTTGTGATATGTTATTACTGTGTAACAACCGAAAAGGCTGTATTGATGTGATCGATAATGCCAATATCAGCATTGATGAAGAGAGCAATCAACGGTTGTTACGTTTATTAAAAACGTCAACCGGAGGATTAAGTGAACTACGTAATAACACTCTTTGGCAAAATGCTCGTCAAGTATTCGCTGAATATTTATAACATAACTTTAACTTCCCCTCTTAAAAATAATAAAAATAGAGCCCTTAATGAAGCTAACAAAACAAAGTATTATTGTACTAGCGCCTCTAATATCCTTCGGGTTTTACTTTCTGCTGCTATGGTTGGGGTTAGCTGCAAAACCGGCAACTGCCGCCGCTATCACCTTATTGACTGTTATTTGGTGGGTCAGTGAAGCAATACCTATTCCAGCGACATCTCTTGTTCCTTTTGCATTACTCCCGATATTTGGTGTGGTTGACCATAAAACAGTGGCTTCATCATTAGGAAGTCATGTTATTTTATTGCTAATGGGGGCATTTATGCTGTCAAAAGCGATAGAAAAAAGTGGTGTTCACCAAAGATTAGCTGTTTATATGGTCAGGCTAGTTGGGGTTTCAAGCGGACGTCGATTAGTCTTTGGTTTTATGTTGGCGTCTGGTTTATTAAGTATGTGGATCTCGAATACGGCAACTACCTTAATAATGTTACCTATTGCATTAGCTATTCTTGCTCATATTGATAATAGAGAACTTAAAGTGGCGCTTATTTTAGGTATTGCCTATGCAGCATCGGTTGGTGGTATTGGTACGCCAATAGGAACCCCGCCGAATGTTATATTTATGGGCATATATGAAGAGCATACAGGTCGGGAGTTTGGTTTCTTGTCATGGATGAAAATAGGTGTCCCTATTGTTCTCATCGCGCTACCTATTATGGCATGGTGGTTAACGAGAAATATAAAACTTGAGCAAGAAATTAAATTACCAGACCAAGGGCAGTGGCGAAGTGAAGAAACAAGAACTCTTTGGGTGTTTGGTTTAACAGCACTTGCATGGATCACACGCAAAGAGCCTTTCGGTGGTTGGAGTGACTGGTTAAATATTCCTATCGCTGGAGATAGCACTGTTGCACTGTTCGCTGTCGTTTTAATGTTCTTAATACCCAACGGAAAAGGCTCTCGTTTACTTGATTGGGATACAGCTAAAACAATACCATGGGGTATGTTGTTATTGTTCGCTGGTGGTATTGCTATAGCGAAGGGGTTTGTTGCTTCGGGGTTAAGCCAAATACTCGGTGATTGGTTCTCTTCATTAGCCAATTTACCCATAATAGTGATGATTTTAACAATCTGTTTAGTGGTCACTTATCTTACTGAGATCATTAGTAACACCGCAACAGCAACGCTACTGATGCCTATATTAGCGGTTGTAGCATCATCGGCTGGCTATGACCCTATGGTCTTGATGATCCCCGCAGCTATGTGTGCAAGTTGTGCGTTTATGTTGCCCGTTGCAACAGCGCCTAATGCGATAGCCTTTGGCACTGGTGAACTTGAAATTAAAGATATGGTGAAAGAAGGGGCAATACTGAGTTTTATTATGTCTTGTTTAATCGCAATAGTATGCTTTCTATTTTTGTTCTAATTATCACGATTAACTGTTATTTATGAATTTACCTGTGTTAACTGCTTCGAAGCTTACCCTTGGCAATTAATACGGATTATTAGCTAACTTTTCATGATTTTTATGATGTTGTTAATATCAAACCCAACATACCCAGAGTCAAGCCAAATATAGCTCACATGGGGCGAGCCCGATGCTTTTCTAATTTTACTTGAGGGGCTAAATCTTGAAATATTGAATAAATAATGCCGCCAGAAGCGAAAAGCATAACCGCAGCAATAATTTGAGGGGACTCTGACAACCATAAAAAGCCAGAAACTTCAGCGATAGGGCCGAGCAATGCCATTAAAGTAAACATGATTATAATTTTATTGGGCCTATAAGCTCCCGATACACTTAATTCACGGTAGGCATTAAAACCTTACGGTAAGTTTTGTAATGCGATCAGACCAGCAAGTAAAAAAGCATTGTCGCTTGCTGTTGCGAATGCGGCGCCTAAAGCGATTGATTCTGGAATAAAATTGGAAAGCATTGCGGCAAGCTGACTCGCAGGGGTATCAATTTTTTTAAGGTAAATATCAAGCGCCATAAAGCTAAACCCACCAACGATAAGCAGGTAACATGGTTAAGTTTGCTATTCCCTCAGGGACTAAAACCAACGCTACAGTTGATAATAACGCACCACCACTAAAAACGATGACAGTATGCCTTAATTCTTGTTCAAGCCAATCACTTTTAAACTTTCAATAAAGGCAATAAGCGCACCTAACGGCATAGCTAAACCGGCGAGTAATGTAGAGACTATAAGGTCAGTAAGAGAGACATGACTTGATTCTCTAAGGATACTTCAGTGCTTCATCGAAAATCATGTAATGGTGAAGAACGAAAATGCTGACTATTTTCGCTCTTCATACTTATTATTTTAAAACTTTCTTTGATCAACAAATCGAGCCAATAAGATAGCAACTAAAGCGATGCTGAAACCACTGTAAACAACAATCATCATTTGTGGCATGGTGTAACCGAAAAAGTGCCAATTAATATCTCCACAGTCTCCTGTTGCTTCAAATAGTGAAGGTAACCATTCGTGCAGAGGTGCCCAACTAGGGAAGTTAGGTATAAATTCACAGCTGTATAAAAATGACATAGTGGCTGATTGTATCTCGACATGTTCAAGAGCTATTAATAACCCCCATATTGCACTAACACCCCATAATGAAAATGCGATTAAGCGTAACACACTATTTTTATTACCTAGACTTCCTATTATCCCAGCAAAGAATATTCCCCATATAGCCGTTCGTTGATAAATACACATAATACAAGGCGCTAAGCCCATCACGTATTGGAAATAAAGAGCAGATAATTCCAAACCAAAAGCGGTAAGGGCAAGTAATTGCCAAGCACGGGTGTTTACCGATAAATCACTTAAAAACTTCACGACAGATTCCTATTTATTGTTAGTTAAAGGTCAAATATAAAAGATTGTACATAATTTAATAATAATTAGGCAAAAAAAAAGCTTCTAAATGTTTCTAGAAGCTTTTGATAATAACACGTTAATGATGAGTATATTTAAGAACCATTTATTAGAATATGAACATAAATACTCGCGGCATAACCTAAAGCAATAACAGGTGTCCATTTTAAGTGACTAAAGAAAGTGTAGTAACCACGTGCCTGTCCCATTAAAGCAACACCCGCTGCAGAACCAATAGATAATAAACTACCACCAACCCCTGCAGTTAAGGTGACTAATAACCATTGAGCGTGAGACATATCTGGATTCATCGTTAGTACAGCAAACATGACCGGAATGTTATCTACAATGGCTGATAATATTCCAACGAGAATATTTGCATTAGTTGCGCCGAGTTCCCCATACATAAATTCAGATGCCATGCCTAAGTAACCAATAAAGCCTAAACCGCCAACCGCTAAAATTACGCCATAGAAGAAGAATAAAGTATCCCACTCTGCTTTTGCTATTTTATCAAAAATATCAAAGTCATCTTCAATTTGATGGCCTGTCGGACTATCTGATTCATCAAATCCACTTTTTCCAACTTTACGAATGAAGTAGCCAAAGAATTTAAGATAAGCCAAACCTAGCATCATGCCAAATACGGGAGGTAAGTGTAAAAAGTTATGGAATGAAACCGCGGTCATAATAGTTAAGACAAACAAAGCAACGATTGTTAAGCCGCCATATTTAATTGGTGTTAGTTCTGTTGATTGTGCAACAGGATTACCTTTGGGAATAGCAAATTGCATAATAAATGCAGGAATAATGAAGTTAACAACAGAAGGAATAAATAAGGAAAAGAACTCACTAAATTGGACCATTCCTTTTTGCCATACCATCAAGGTTGTAATATCACCAAAGGGGCTAAAGGCACCACCAGCGTTAGCACCGACAACAATGTTTATACATGCTATTGCAATAAACTTAGGTTCATCTTTACCTACTGCGAGTACGACTGCACACATAATTAATGCGGTTGTTAAGTTATCAGCAATTGGCGAAATGAAGAAAGCAAGCGTACCGGTTAACCAAAATAATGTTTTATAGCTAAAGCCTTTTACGACTAACCAGTCACGAAGTGCATCGAAAACATTACGTTCTAACATCGCATTGATGTAGGTCATCGCAACAAGTAAGAAGAAGAATAACTCAGCATATTCAAGGAAGTTATGACGAATCGCAACTTCTGCAGCATGTGGCATACCTTGAGAGCCATAAAATGCAGCAATTAAAATCCAAATAATACCTGCAGCAAGCAATACGGGCTTAGATTTTCTTAAGTGAAGTTGCTCCTCTAAAATAACCAATATGTATGCAAGTACAAAAATGGCAATAGACGCATATCCTACCCAGTGACTGGTCAGGTTAATTGTCTTATGGGCTGAATCAGAGGCAAAAGCAATTGTAGGGATACCTATTGCTAGCAGTGAGAGCAAAATTTTTATCATATTATTCCCAAAAGATGATGAAATTATTAGTATTAATTTATTTAATAATATCAAAAAAATAACAAGATTATATATCAAAGCTCAATATTAGTATCTAGTTTACAACTGTTTAAATGTTTAATAATTTTTTTTATCCACCACTAAATTATTTTTATGCTGAATTAATCCACTTGTGCCAAATAGATGTTCTGGTACAATCACTTAAAATTTTAAGTGATTGCGTGGAGCAGTATGGTTATTAAAGCACATAGCCCAGCAGGGTTTGCAGAGCAATATATTGTTGAATCAATTTGGAATGGTGGTTTTCCCCCGGGCTCTATATTACCGGCTGAACGTGAGTTATCTGAACTTATTGGTGTTACACGTACCACGTTACGAGAAGTATTACAGCGATTAGCACGTGATGGCTGGTTGACCATTAAACATGGTAAACCCACCAAAGTGAATAATTTCTGGGAAACCTCCAGTTTAAATATTCTTGAAACATTGGCTCAACTTGACCAAGAAGGGATCCCTGACCTTGTTGATAATTTAATGTCAGCTCGGACAAATATCAGTGCCATCTACATTCGAGGGGCGATTAAAAACAATCCTGAAAAAGCGATTGAGCTAATCAAAGCCTATGAAAACGTTGAAGATAACGGTGAAGCCTTTGCTGAATTTGATTACCGATTAAATAAAGAGTTAGTGGTTGCTTCTGGAAATTCTATATATCTACTGATTTTAAACGGTTTTAGAGGCTTATACTCTCGTTTGGGGACTTTATATTTTTCGCATCCTAAAGGTCGTGAAATTTCTCGAGACTATTATAAAAAATTAATTGAACTAGCCAGCGAAAATAAATTTGATGAATCTATATTTGCCGTACGTAAATATGGTATCGAGTCAGGTAAGCTTTGGCTAGAACTTAAAGATGACGTATTAAAAGAGCTATCTGAATAAATTATCTATAGTGATTAAAGGCAAGGGTTAACTTGCCTTCTTATTATCGTTATTGCTCTCATTCTGGACATTGTGCAATAACTTCATCATCCCCCTCTTCATTGTTCTGTACTAACCGCACGTTAAATTGCCATAAGGTATATAAATGTTTCATCACTTCATCTTTTGAATCACCTAGCGGAACATTTTTGTGTGGTGTATATTTCAATGTAAGCGATCGGTCACCATCAACATCAGCATTTGTTACCTGAATATTAACCTCTAGATTACTCAAGTTATACTGTTCAGATAACGCGCTTCTTACTTTTTTGTAGCCACTTTCATTGTGAATAGCCGCCACGTCAATAAAATTTTCTTTTTCATCATCGTGTAAATAAAATAACTTGAAATCGCGCATTAGTTTTGGTGATAAATACTGACTAATGAAGCTTTCATCTTTGAAATTTTTCATAGCAAAATGTAGAGTATCTAACCAATTACTATTGGCTATTTCTGGAAACCATCGTTTATCTTCTTCTGTTGGGTGTTCACATATTCTTCTAATATCTATAAACATATTAAAGCCTAACGCATAAGGATTAATACCAGAATAATGAGGACTGTTGTAATTGGGTTGAGCGACAACATTAGTATGGTTATGCAAAAATTCCATCATAAACTTATCGGTGACTAGGCCTTCATCATATAAATGGTTTAGCAGTGTGTAATGCCAAAAGCAGGCCCAGCCCTCGTTCATGACTTGTGTTTGTTTTTGCGGATAAAAGTATTGCGAGACCTTACGAACAATGCGCACAATTTCTCTTTGCCATGGTTTTAGTAAGGGTGCATTTTTTTCAATGAAATATAAAATATTTTCTTGCGGCTCGTTTGGAAATGTCGGTTTTTTATCCTTAGCATCATCTTTGTTTTTGGGTAATGTTCGCCACAATGTGTTCACCTGCGATTGTAAATATGATTCACGGTCCTTTTGACGTTGCAACTCTTCCTCTAATGATATTTTTTGTGGACGTTTATAGCGGTCAACACCGTGATTCATTAATGCATGACAAGCATCTAAGCATGATTCAACCTCACTGATGCCAAATTTTTGTTCACATTCGCTAATGTAGTTTTTAGCAAACAATAAGTAGTCAATTATTGAGCTCGCATCAGTCCAGGTTTGAAATAAATAATTACCTTTAAAAAAAGAATTATGTCCGTAACAAGCATGTGCCATAACGAGTGCTTGCATGGTCATAGAATTCTCTTCCATTAAATATGAAATACAAGGATCAGAATTGATAACAATTTCGTAGGCTAACCCCATTTGACCACGTTTATAGTTTTGCTCTGTTTGAATAAATTTTTTACCAAATGTCCAATGGTTATATCCAATAGGCATACCGACACTAGCGTATGCATCCATCATTTGTTCTGCAGTGATCACTTCAATTTGGTTGGTGTAAGTAGCTAATCGATAATGCTTTGCAACCCGTGCAATTTCAGTTTGATATTGATCAAGTAAGTCAAAGTTCCAGTCACATTGGTCACTTAAGGGTTTACGTTTGTCCATTATTTGCCTCCTTTGCTATTATTAACTTAGGCTGCTTTACTCTGTTTTTTCTTGAAAAGCTCTCTAAAAACAGGATAAATATCTTCAACACTTTTAATATGCTGTATTGCAAAATGTTCTGTATATGCTGCAATTTCTTGATATTGCTGCCAAAGTGTTTGATGAGGTCGTTGTGATATTTCAATGTAGCTAAAGTAGCGTGCTTTAGGTAAAATATGTTCAGTTAATAATTTTTGACAACGAGGAGAGTCATCGGCCCAGTTATCACCATCAGAGGCCTGCGCAGCGTAAATATTCCATTCGCTTTCCTTATAACGCTCATCCATTATTTTAATCATTAAATCTAATGCACTTGAAGCAATAGTGCCGCCAGTTTCTTGCGAATAAAAAAACTCTTCTTCATCAACCTCTTTTGCTTGCGTGTGGTGTCGAATATATATCACATCAATCGTTTTATAGGTACGAGTGAGAAATAAATACAATAAGAGATAAAAACGTTTGGCAATATCTTTAGTGGCTTGGTCCATAGAGCCAGAAACATCCATTAAACAGAACATCACTGCCTTTGATGTAGGTAGGGCTTGTTTTGCATAGTTTCTAAAACGTAAATCAAAGGTGTCAATAAAAGGGACTTTACTGATTTTATCTTTAAGCATGTCGATCTGATTGTTTAGGTCTTTAATTTTTTGGACATGATCATGTTTATCAGCCATTAATGCCGCTAAGGCGAGTTCAAGAACTTTCAACTTTTTACGCTTGGTTGATGTCATGGCAATACGTCTTGCTATTGATCCCTGCAGTGACTTTACAATATCTATATTTGAGGGGACGCCTTCAGCACAATAACCCGAGCGAACAGTCTTATAATCAATTAACGTATCCAATTGGTTCTTTTCTAAATTTGGCAATTCAAGATCTTCAAAAAGTAAGTTCAAATATTCATCTCTAGAAATAGAAAAAATAAAATCATCATTCCCCTCACCAGTGTTACTGGCATCACCTTTACCGCTGCCTTGTCCTTGCTGTTGCTGAGGGCGTTTTATCTGATCACCGGTTGAAAATTGGTCATTACCTGGGTGAACTCTATCTTTAATACCCCCTTTTCCTTGATGAAAAAAAGGTTCAGATAAATCTTTTTTGGTGATGGTAATATCCTCACCACGTTCAACGTCAGTAACACTGCGTTTATTAATCGCTTGTTCAACGGATTTCTTTATTTGGCTTTTATAACGTTTAATAAAGCGCTGGCGATTAACCGTGCTTTTATTTTTGCTATTTAAGCGTCTATCAATAAAATTAGCCATTGTTTCCCCTTACTTTATTGGCTTTTTAAAACAATAAAGTACAAGTTAAGAAGATTTTCTTACGCGTAAATACCACTCTGACAGTAACCGTACTTGTTTTTTTGTATAGCCTTTAGTCATCATGCGTTCTATAAAATCGTCATGCTTTTGCTGGTCGTCATTCGATGTTTTGGTGTTAAATGAAATAACGGGTAATAAATCTTCAGTATTCGAGAACATTTTTTTCTCAATAACCGTGCGAAGTTTTTCGTAACTTGTCCAGTTGGGGTTCTTACCGTTGTTATTCGCTTTAGCACGTAGTACAAAATTGACAATTTCATTACGAAAATCTTTAGGGTTACTAATGCCAGCAGGTTTTTCAACTTTTTCTAATTCATTATTTAAGGCTTCTCGGTCGAAAAGCTGGCCAGTTTCAGCATCGCGATACTCTTGGTCTTGTATCCAAAAATCAGCATAAGTGACATAACGATCAAAGATATTTTGTCCATATTCAGAATAAGATTCTAAATAAGCCGTTTGAATTTCCTTACCAATAAACTCTATGTATTGAGCTGACAAGAAACCTTTAATGAATTCTAAATACCGCTCGGCTGTTTCTTGGGGTAATTGCTCTCGTTCAATTTGTTGCTCAAGTACATAAAATAAATGTACTGGATTTGCGGCAACTTCTAAATGATCAAAGTTAAAAACGCGTGATAATATTTTAAAAGCAAAACGTGTTGATAGCCCAGACATACCCTCATCCATACCCGCATAATCACGGTATTCTTGATACGACTTAGCTTTTGGGTCGGTGTCTTTTAAGCTTTCGCCGTCATAAACGCGCATTTTAGAATAAATACTAGAGTTCTCAGGATCTTTTAAACGTGATAGAACAGAAAATTGCGCTAAGGTTTCTAACGTATCTGGTGCACAATGTGCATTTTTTAATTCACTGTTTTCAAGTAGTTTTTTATAGATTTTTACTTCTTCAGAAACACGCATACAGTAAGGGACTTTGACCATATAAACGCGGTCCAAAAAGGCTTCATTGTTCTTGTTATTTCTAAAGGTTTGCCATTCTGACTCATTAGAGTGCGCAAGCAAAATGCCATTAAAGGGTAGGGCTGATAATCCTTCTGTTGGATTATAATTACCTTCTTGTGTTGCCGTTAACAACGGATGCAATACTTTAATGGGGGCTTTAAACATTTCGACAAATTCCATCATACCTTGATTTGCTCGACACAATGCGCCTGAATAGCTATAGGCATCAGGATCATTTTGTGAAAAGTGCTCTAACTGTCGAATATCAACTTTACCAACAAGGGCTGAAATATCTTGATTGTTGTCGTCACCCGGCTCTGTTTTTGCAATGGCTATTTGATCAAGAATTGAAGGATATAACTTAACCACCTCAAATCTTGCAATATCGCCTTGATATTCATGCAGCCTTTTAGCCACCCAAGGCGACATAATGGTCTTTAAATAACGTTCTGGTATTTTATATTCTTTTTTTAATATTTTGCCATCTGCATTTGCGTCAAATAAACAAAAAGGGTGGTCATTTACCGGGCTTCTTATGCCATTAGCACTGAGCACATAGATAGGCTCTTGCTGCATTAATGCTTTTAATTTTTCAGCTAATGATGATTTCCCTCCACCCACAGGGCCTAATAAATAGAGAATTTGTTTCTGTTCTTCCAATCCTTGCGAAGCATGTTTAAGGTAGGCAACAATCTGCTCTATAGCTTCTTCCATGCCATAAAACTCCTTAAAGGCAGGATAGCGAGCAATTACCCGATTAGAAAATATACGACTTAAGGTAGGTTCATTTGAGGTGTCTATCATTTCAGGGTCGCCAATGGCCTTCAATAAGCGTTCAGAAGCGGTGGCGTAAGCAAGTTTGTCTTTTTGACAAATAGCTAGAAATGCTTGAATACTAAAGTTCTCTTCTTTAGCTTCATCGTAACGTGACTGATAATGCTGAAAAATACTCATAACTGCCTCCATAAGGAAAAAAATTTGCAGATGAGTAAAAACTTACCGTAGTACAAAGTCGATATTGTTTAACTCATTCAAATAAGACCAAGAAACTATCGATATTCGCTCCAACAAGACACTAAACTTTGCATTGAAACGAGTATGTCTACCATTAAGTCTAGACGTTATTTTTTAAGGTAGAGAATAATTAGAGATTTTTTTGTAAGTAAAGAGGAAAATATAAAAGTCTTTTATATTGAATTAAAAAGAAAAAGGACACTTTTATTGAATTTTAAGCATAAAAAAACCAGAGTAGATACTCTGGTTTTCAATAAAATTATTCATTAAAGGTTAATAAATTAATCTTTAATGAATATAAATTAAGCGAAGTTTGCCGCAGCAAAATCCCAGTTAGCTAATGCCCAAAAGCCAGCCATGTAGCTTGGACGAAGATTACGGTAATCAATGTAGTAAGCATGTTCCCATAAATCGACAGTTAATACCGGCGTTACATTCTCATCAGTTAATGGTGTTGCAGCGTTTGAAGTATTAACAATAGCAAGACTACCGTCAGCGTTTTTGACTAACCATGTCCAACTTGAACCAAAGTTGTTGATTGCACTTTCAGTAAATTTCGTTTTAAATTCAGCGAAAGAACCAAAGCTTGCATTGATTGCGTCAGCCAAAGCGCCTGTTGGTTCACCGCCACCGTTAGGGCTTAAGCTGTTCCAATAGAATGTATGATTCCAAATTTGTGCAGCATTATTAAAAATGCCTGCTGATGAAGTTTTAACGATGTCTTCTAAAGACTTACTTTCAAACTCAGTACCTTCAATTAATCCGTTAAGTTTTACAACATAAGTGTTGTGATGCTTACCGTAGTGAAACTCAAGTGTTTCAGCTGAAATGTGTGGTACAAGTGCATCTTGTGCATAGGGTAATGCGGGTAGTTCAATAGCCATTATTTTCTCCAGAAATGGTTTGTAAAAATTTATTTTTGCGCAAAAATAAAGAAATTGTTTGCTCTTATTTAAAACTTGGTTAAAACCTAGTAAACTAGTCAAGTATTATTAAGGCTTGCATAGTGTACCCATTTATATAGGTTTTGCTAGTGTAAATATCAAGCTTGTTATTACTTATTAGACTAAATAAATACTTTTAGTATTTATTACCTTGATTATTTTAATGTCAAACTCAATTGATCAAAGTAATAAACATTAAATTTTTATATATTAAAGACCGTCATCGTTTCGGTCGCATTTAGAGGTACTCCATGGACACTATTGAACGTATTAAAGAACAGATTTCAGAAAACACTATTTTACTTTTCATGAAAGGCTCACCGAAATTACCTAGTTGTGGTTTTTCGTCTCAGGCGTCACAAGCTTTAATGCAATGTGGTGAAAAGTTCGCTTACGTTGATATTTTACAAAATCCTGATATCCGTGCTGAATTACCTAAATATGCTGATTGGCCGACCTTTCCACAATTGTGGGTTGATGGTGAATTAGTGGGTGGTTGTGACATCATTATGGAAATGTTTCAACAAGGTGAATTACAAACCTTAATAAAAGAAGCTGCAGAGAAAAATAATTCACAAGAAAAAGCTTAGTCAAGTATAAAAACTGATGGCATTAACTTTTTTATCAAAAATGATGAAAATAAGTTGAAAAATACCTTATCGTCTCAATAACAGGTATGCGTCAGTTTTTTGATTTAAATAAATTTAATAAAAATATTGGAGAATGAAATGAGTGTATTAGTTGGCCGTGCAGCACCAGATTTTACAGCAGCAGCTGTTTTAGGTAGTGGCGAGATTGTTGATAGCTTTACGTTATCGACAGCAATTAAAGGTAAAAAAGCGGTATTATTTTTCTACCCATTAGATTTTACGTTTGTTTGTCCATCTGAGCTATTAGCTTTTGATCACCGTATGGAAGAATTTAAAAACCGTGGTGTTGAAGTGATTGGTGTTTCTATTGATTCACAATTTTCGCATAACGCATGGCGTAACACGCCAGTAAACGAAGGCGGTATTGGTCCAGTTCAATACACTTTAGTTGCTGATACTAAACATGAAATTTGTAAAGCATATGATGTTGAACATCCTGAAGCGGGTGTTGCATTTCGCGGTTCATTCTTAATTGATGAAGAAGGTAATGTACGCCATCAAGTGATTAATGATTTACCATTGGGTCGTGATGTTGACGAAATGATCCGTATGGTTGATGCATTACAATTTCACCAAGAGCATGGTGAAGTTTGTCCAGCTGGCTGGAACAAAGGTGACAAAGGTATGACAGCTTCACCAGAAGGTGTTGCCTCTTACTTAACTGATAACGCAGACAAACTTTAAGTGTAAAGTCTTTGGTTTTAATTAGCCTTTAGTTATTATCGTTAGTTAAAAAAGCCGCTTAATTGCGGTTTTTTATATAGAGGATGACGACGTTTTTATGTAGGAGGCTAAAAATAGCAAGTAGCGATATTTACATTTAAGCTAATCAAAAGTTGAAAATCAACCTACACTTAATTTATCATCTTATTGTTTTCTGGAATCGTTTTGTTTGTAACTAAGACGCTTTATGAGAATTTACCGTTCGCGTATTTTATTGTAAGTGGTTATTTACTTACCTTTAATATGACATGGCCTATGCTTATTTCTGCAGGGCTATTCTACAGTGCGGCATGTGTTACATTAGTTACTCGTTCGGCTTGTCGAAGACTCGATAAACAAAAAAAACTCGTCATAAAAAATAAAACACCTGAACTCTTCTACGAATATTTACCCTATATTTACAACGCTATTGGGTTATTTACCCTGATGGCCACCAAAAATTCACTCTTTCAATTTTTTGCATTCACTTTGATAGTTTTAGCGGTTAGAAATCTATTGTGTCGACATTATAACCGCAGTAGCTCAACTAAATTATTTTAATCGCTTGTTGGTGTATCACTATCTTGTTGTTCTTCATCGGCTATTGCTAGGGGCCACCCCCCCATTTTTTGCCATTTATTAACAATAAAACAAAAAAGTTCAGCGGTTTTTTCGGTATCGTATAATGCCGAATGAGCTTCACTGTTATTGAATTCTAATCCTGCGGCCATACACGCTTTAGCAAGTACGGTTTGTCCAAGGGCTAAGCCGGCAAGTGTTGTTGTGTCAAAGCTGACAAAAGGATGAAAAGGAGAACGCTTTATTGAACAACGCTCTACAGCAGCATTAACAAAACCCAAATCAAAAGAAGCATTATGAGCAACCATTACCGCACGTTGGCAACCCGCGGCTTTCATTTTTTTTCTAATTAATTTAAAAATATCAGTCAGTGCTTTGTTTTCATCGACAGCACCACGTAATGGGTTCGTTGGATCGATGCCAGTAAATTCTAATGCTGCTTGTTCTAGGTTCGCACCTTCAAAAGGGTCAACGTTAAAGTGAATGGTTTCATCAAGGGAGAATTGTCCCGTACTTTCATCGAGCAATAAAGTCGTTGCGGCTATTTCTAATAAAGCATCGGTTTGGGCATTAAAACCAGCAGTTTCAACATCGACAACAACAGGAAAGTAACCTCTAAAACGTTGTGCAAAAGCACTCTTAGTATTTTTATCAGCAGAAGTATTATTTATATTATCTGGGCTTTTACTCATGTTTACATCTTTTTTAAGTTAGCATTCAATTTCAATAAGTAAATTATCGCAGAAAAAAAATGGAAACACTATGCGAACGATACGATGAAGCTTGAAAGTTATGAAAATATTACTGATAACTGCTAAAGTTATATAAACCTTGGTCGATAATAGATAAGTGACAAGATAAAAGATAAATATTTTATGAAAAAACCTATCATCTCATTATTATTATGCGTATTTGTTAGCCAAACCAATGCTGGTATTCGTCAGTATGGCGCTGATTTAGAGCACGCTAATTGGCAATTAACCAATAATTCTAGGCTAGAGTGTACACTCTCACATCAAATACCTAATTACGGAGAAGCAAAATTCTACAGTACGGCAAACCGTAAAATGAACATGGAATTTGAGCTAGATATGATGCGCCTACCCGATACTTATTCCTTAGCTGAAGTTAGATCTGTTGCACCTAATTGGCGTCCTGGTAAGAGCGGTAGAACGATTGCTGATATGAAACTCTATAAACAGTTTGCTCCGAGCCTCCCTAAAAAAGTTGCTTGGAACATGCTCAATGAATTAGAGCAGGGTATGAACCCTACTTTTTACTATAATGATTGGTACAGTGAGAATGAAAGAATTTCAGTTGGTATCTCAACGGCTAAATTTAACCGTGTCTACCAAGAATTTATTGGCTGTGTTGGTAACTTACTTAACTATAACTTTGATGATATCTCTTACACGGTTTTAAATTATCAATTTGGTGGTGACAGTTTAACTAAATCATCTAAAAAGCGTTTAAGCATGATTGCTGAGTACCTAACGCTTGATAATAACTTAGAGCTGGTATTGATTGATGGTTATACCGATAGTTACGGTGGCAGAAATGATAACTTGAAAGTATCGAATCGCCGCGCAAATACCATTCGAGAGCATTTTGTTAAAAATGGTATTGACCCGAGTCGAATTGAAGCAAAAGGTTATGGTGAAAAACGTCATATTGCCTCAAATAACACCATCATTGGTCGAGCACAAAATAGACGTGTCGTGATCCGAATGGAATAACCGTAAAGACGAATTTACTGTTAAAAAATTATTTTACAAAGATTCAGTTGAATAGGCTGCTAGGTTATCTTAACCTACCAGCCTATTTTTTTATTGGATCTTCCATAATGCGACCATTGTTTAAATCTTTATTTGCACTATTGGTTTTATCAAGCTTTACAAGTTTGGCAAAAACTAATGATGCCTACACCTATGCTAATTACGACCAAGTAAAAACAACCCACATTTATCTAGACCTAGCGGTGAATTTTGATGAAAAATCACTTGTCGGTTTTGCCGAATTATCAATGGAGTGGTTAAGTGAAAATTCGCAGCCGATTATTCTTGATACCCGAGATTTAATTATTCATCGTGTAATGGCTCAAAGCAAAGGAGGGCAGTGGCGCGGGGTAAGTTTTAAACTTGCTGAGCGAGATGACGTTTTAGGTTCAAAGTTAACAATTAACAATACCTTTAAAGCACAAAAAATTCGTGTTTACTACCAATCTACTGAAAAAGCATCAGGTTTGCAGTGGTTATCAGCAGAACAAACAGCCGGCAAAAAGTATCCTTTTCTATTTAGTCAAAATCAAGCCATTCATGCACGTTCATGGATACCCGTACAAGACACCCCCAGTGTACGTGTAACCTACACCGCACGTATTACTACGCCTGATAACTTATTAGCGGTAATGAGCGCAAATAATGAACCTGATACTGCTCGCGATGGTGATTATTTTTTCAGTATGCCACAAGCTATTCCCCCTTATTTAATTGCGATTAGTGCGGGTGATTTAGAATTTAAAGCGATGAGCAAACAAACAGGCATTTATGCTGAAGCCAGTATATTAGATGCAGCCGTAAGCGAGTTTGACGATACACAGGCGATGATTGACGAGTCAGAAAAAATCTTTGGTGCATATCGCTGGGGTCGTTACGATTTACTTATTTTACCGCCTAGCTTCCCGTTTGGTGGCATGGAAAACCCACGCTTGTCTTTTATAACGCCAACCGTTATTGCGGGTGATAAAAGCTTGGTCAATTTAATTGCACATGAACTTGCTCATTCTTGGTCAGGAAATTTAGTCACTAATGAAAGTTGGCGCGACTTATGGTTAAACGAAGGTTTTACCAGTTATGTTGAAAACCGTATTATGGAAGCGGTATTTGGTGAAGAAAGAGCGGTTATGGAACAAGCGCTTGGCGCACAAAGCTTAAACTACGAAATTGCTGAATTAGCACCAGGTGATACTCAACTTTACATTGATCTTAAAGGGCGAGATCCAGACGATGCATTTTCTGGTGTACCTTATGTAAAAGGTCAGTTGTTTTTAATGTTTTTAGAAGCTAAATTTGGTCGAGATAAGTTTGACCCATTCATTTTAGATTATTTTAATAGCCATGCTTTTGAAAGCTTAGGAACGGCTAATTTTGTTATCTACTTGAAGAAGCATCTTACACATAAATATCCAAATATTGTTAGTGACAAAGTCGTGAATGAATGGATTTATGAACAAGGTTTACCGAGTTATGCGCCAAAACCTACCTCAAGTGCATTTACCACTATCGATGGTCAAATCAATAGCTTGTTAAGTGATAAAATTACCTTAGCGAATTTACCTACTAAAGCGTGGACCTTGCATGAATGGTTGCATTTTATTAATAACCTACCTATAAACTTGTCCACTGAGCGCATGAATTCACTCGATAAAGCGTTTAATCTAACCGCTAGTACGAATGCCGAAATTGCTCATGCATGGTACTTATTAGCATTAAGAACGGGTTACGATGCTGTATATCCTGCGATGTCAAAATACCTAATCTCAATCGGCCGCCGCAAATTGATTGTTCCTTTATATAAAGCGCTAGCTGAAACACCAAAAGGCAAAGCTTGGGCACTTGAAGTCTATGCAAAAGCACGCCCGGGTTATCATGGTTTAGCTCAAGGTACTATCGACGGTGTATTAAAGGTTAATTAGCCTTTTAGAAAATCAGAAAGTAATCATAAAAAACGCCACGTTAACGTTATTTAGCGTGGCGTTTTTTTTATCTCAATTAATTATGCAGACTCTATATTATTTACTCGTACTATTTTCAATAATCACATCGACTTGCCTAAGGTGGTTTTGTTGTGAAATAACCACTCGAATATCATGTTTTTCTTGGCTAAAGTTTAGAGTCAAACGTCCACGTTTTCTTTCTTGATTTAATGCTTGACCATACTCTTTTTGATAAAAACCCATAACATCTTCCTCAGTACTTTTAGTGAAATAGTTAACGACAGCAGGCATTTTATCTTTGAATTCTGCAAAAACTCGCGCATCATTCATAGTCGGTATCGTAACTATTGTCGTCTCATCTGCAACTGCCTGATTAACGATTGTTAGCGTTAAAGTCAACAATATTGCATTGAGTGAACAGGTTAACTTTTTTGAGAAATTTAAGGGACGAAGGTTAGGCATAGGTTTTGATCCTTTCACTGATTCTTTTCAATTTAGTGTGTTGAAACGTAACTATCAAGGTTATTTTTAATAATCGTAGACTTATGTGTATTAATCTATTGTTTAAATAATAAATAGCAATAGGCTCATTAATCATCTAATTGTATGAATATCCTTAACTAAATGATTAATAATTAATTAACCTGAACGGTCAACAAAATCATCTCGATAATGGTCAACCCATAATGCGGTTGCACCACATATTGCTACAGGCATAACGACTAAATTAACCACGGGGATCATTGAAAATACTGCGGTTGTGATCCCAAAGCTATAACTTAAGCCTTGTTTTTGTTTCAACGCTTGACGCATTTCATTAAAGTCAATTTTATGATTATCAAAAGGGTAGTCTTTGTATTGAACCGCCATCATCCAAGCTAAAAACAAAAACCACATAACTTGGCCTACAACAGGCAGAATCCAATAAAGAATGAAAAAGCCTATAGCGCGTGGCAGATAATAACGCAACTTACACCACTCTCTCGATAATGTCCGAGGTACATCTTTTATAACATCAAGGGTAGAAGAGGGGGGAATTGTTTTACCACAGAGTAATAATTCCATTTTTTCTGACAATAAGCCGTTAAAAGGCGCTGCGATCCAATTGGCAACAGAACTAAAAATAAAAGAAAACATCACCAACAAAAAGAGTAAAGCGATTGGCCATAAAAAAGTGCTTAACCAAGAAAGCCAAGCAGGAAGCCAGTTATCGAGCATAGCCATATAAGTTTCTAGTTCGATAAATAAACGATAAAAGGCAAAGCTAAATAAAACCAAATTGACTAATAGCGGTATAAAAACAAACCGGCGGATGCCTTTTATATTAATGAGTTCAAAGCCTTTAATAAAATATCCGGCACCACTTTTAGCAAACGGTTGATTAATAATTGTATTCATTGGGTGATTTTTATCCTTACACGCTGTTTTACTTGTGATTATAAAATAAATTCATAAATTGAACAGATGTTTCATGTTACAAATAGTAGATAACTCTGGTAAAATTTTATTGTTAAGTTTAATCCTAATATAACATAAAAGGTTTCTGTGTTTTATGCGTTTAAAGCATATAAAACTTGCGGGTTTTAAATCGTTTGTTGACCCAACCAAAGTGCCATTTGAGCAAAAAATGACGGCTATAGTTGGGCCAAATGGTTGTGGGAAATCAAATATTATTGACGCGGTTCGTTGGGTGCTTGGTGAAAGCTCAGCGAAAAATTTGCGTGGCGACGCCATGACCGACGTTATTTTTAATGGAGCAGCTACGCGAAAGCCCGTTGGTCAGGCCTCCGTTGAATTGTTATTTGATAATATTGATGGTCGTATTCAAGGCAATATGGCCGATCGTAGTGAAGTCTCCATTCGACGAGTAATAAACCGTGATAGCCAAAATACTTATTACTTAAACGGCAGCAAGTGTCGTCGTCGAGATATTACGGATATTTTCCTTGGTACGGGTCTGGGTCCTCGCAGTTATGCGATTATCGAGCAGGGCACCATCTCAAAGCTTATTGAATCAAAACCTCAAGAATTACGTGTTTTTATTGAAGAAGCGGCAGGTATTTCTAAATATAAAGAACGCCGCCGAGACACTGAAAATAGAATTAGACATACGCGAGAAAACCTCGAACGCTTAAACGATATTCGTATAGAGCTAGGTGTGCAAATTGACAAGCTTCATCAGCAAGCGGAAGCCGCCAAACGTTTTAAAACCTTAAAAACTAAAGAGCGAAAATATCGAGCGGAGTTCACTGTCTTAAAATGGCAAAAGTTTGATCAACAAGCCAATGAACAAAAACAACAAGTAAGCCAATACCAAACTGAAATTGAAGCATTAGTAGTTGAAGAAAAGAAAATTGATATTGAGTTGTTTGATGCAAAACAAAAAATGACGATTGGGGGAGAGTCTAGCGGCGATCTCCACCAGAAAAAATTATTGTTAAGTAATGATATTGCTCGTGTAGAGCAAAATATTAAACACTTAAAACAACAAAAACAAAAATCCCAACATGATAACAGTGTTACACAACAGCAACTGATTAAAGCCCAGCAGTTGGTTTTAGCCGAACAAGAACATCTTAAAAAATGTTCGTTTAAAATAGCTGAACATTTACCTGAACTTGAATTAATTGATCAACAATTACTCGAGAGCCAAGCTCAACTCGATAGTTTTATTGAGCAACAGCGCGACGAACATCAGCAATGGCAAACCTTGCAACACCAACATAAAAATTCAAACGATCAGCAGCTGAATGTTAAACAAAAAATATCTCAGTTAAGTGAACAAATAAACCAGCAGCAGCAGCGTAAAAAGACCTTAATGCACTTACTCGTCAGTTTATCTGAGGAAGAACACTCAGAAAATGTTGAAAGTCTAGCTGATATTGAAACCAAGTTACTTAGGCAAGAAAGTCAGCATCAGACTTTTGTGAAACAACATAACGAGAATGAAATAAAGCAACGAGCACTCGTTAAAAAAATTAGCCTAGTTTCACAACTGCAAGCCCAGACTAGTGGTGAAATCTCAGCATTAAACCTGTCTTTAAAGCAGCTACAGACACAAAAAAATCAACAAGCAGATTGGAGTGTTAAGCAAAAAGAATGGCTAATCGAGCAAGGAGAGAAGGTCTTAGGTACCGTTTATCAGTCACTCGACGTTGAAACAGCTTGGCAGGCAAGTGTTGAATTAGTATTACATCATTGGCTACAAGGAGAGCTCGTTGAAAGTTTTCCAGAACAATTAACGATTGACCCTTTATTTTTGGTGCTCAGAGATACAGAAGGTAAAACGTCTTCGTTGACTTGTGTGCAAGCAATAAAAGGTACTTTAGCTGAGAAAGTTAAAGGTTTATCTGCAATTACTGCTTTTTTAAACAATATATTGATCGCAGATGATTACCAACAAGCACAAAAAATTATCTTGTCTATTGCCGAACATCAGTCAGTTATTTGTCAAGATGGTACGTGGCTCAGCGCACGTTTTTTAAGAAAAGGCCGTGCTGAAAATTTTAACGCATTGTTGCAGTTATCTGAAAATATTACGAATACGTCAGCAAAAATTAGTCAGCTACAACTCAATGTAACTAGTGGTCAAAATGAAGAGGACCAATTCACTCATCATAAAGAACAGCTTGCTAGCGAAGCGAAAGTGCTTAGCGCGACTATTGAAGCGTCTATGCATCAAGGGCAGGCTTTAAAGCAACAGATCGCATTAGCCAAGCAAGCAAAAGAGCAGCGTGATAAACAAAGTGCTACCTATCAGCAAGAACTTATCGAGCTTGAACGTTTTCTCATTAAAAATAAAGAAATACTATCTGCACAAGAAAACATATTAGCGCAATTGCCCAAACATGATACCAATCAGCTTATTGACATCAGTACAGCACAAGAGAATTTACAAAGAAAAATTCAAGACAGTCAAGGGAGTACACAAAAACTCCATCAGCAAAAGCACCAGCAAGCCTTAATGATTGAAAAATTAAACCATGAACAAGTGCAGGGGCAATTAGCATTGATACGTGCGCAAGAGAGTATTCAGCAACTTACTGAACAGCAACGTATGCATCAAAAGATGATTGAAGACTGTGTATCACCGTTACAAGCAGATGAGCAAAAACTGCAAGTATGGTTGACTGATGTTGCTAAAATTGATGAAAAAACAGCAAAAATTCAACATGACACAACCGATACTAAAACGTTAATCAATGCTGCTGAAACAAAACTTCAACAATTAACTAAAAAAATCAACCATAAGAAAGAACAGGTTAATGCTGTGCACCTAACAGCAGAAAGTTATCGATTGCGAGCGGATGCCGCGCTTGAACAATTAAACGAAATGCAGCAAAATTTATTGGCGGTGCAATCATCTATGCCTGAACAGGCAAAAGAGGCAATATGGCAAGCTCATATTGTTAACTTGGGAAAAGATATTAATCGTTTAGGCGCTATCAATCTTGCTGCTATTAATGAATATGAAATACAATTTGAACGTAAAACATATCTTGATCAACAAGATGAAGATTTAACCCAAGCAATTAATACGTTAGAATTAGCTATTGCTAAAATAGATAAAGAAAGCCGGAACAAATTTAAAGATACTTTTGAAAAAATTAATAAAGATCTCAAAGCATTATTTCCTAAGGTGTTTGGTGGTGGTAGTGCTTATTTAGCGTTAACTGATGATGACATGCTTGAAACGGGTGTTACTATTATGGCAAGACCGCCAGGTAAAAAAAATAGCACGATTCACTTATTATCGGGTGGCGAAAAAGCGCTGACCGCATTATCATTAGTGTTCGCAATTTTTAGATTAAACCCTGCGCCATTTTGTATGCTTGATGAGGTAGATGCGCCACTTGACGATGCTAATGTAAGCCGTTTTTGTAATTTGGTTCGAGAAATGTCACAAACCGTGCAGTTTATCTATATTAGTCATAATAAAATAGCAATGGAAATGGCGAGTCAACTCACTGGTGTGACGATGTTTGAACCGGGCGTTTCGAAAATGGTCGCTGTAGATATTGATGAAGCAATTGCTATGGCTGAATTAGCGTAAGTATAAAATAAAGTAGAGCTAAACAAAGCTGAAATAGAATAATAAAAGGCTATCCGATGGAATATAATTTCAGAACCGCATTGATTGTTATCAGTGCTGTAGTGATCACGGCAATATTTGTTCATGGTTTTTGGACAATTAGAAAAAATAAAAACCCTTATAAACTCAAAGCAAAATCTGAGAAGCTTGAACCGCATAATCGAGGTTTTGACGGTTCAGGTTTTGATCAAGATGGGGTCAGTAAGCCTAGAGTGGTCGACAATTTGCTCGACGACGAAGCGTACGATCAAGAAATCCCCATGTCTACTCGCTCTGATTATGAAGAGCAACATCGTTCATATCGAGAATTTAGTGCTGAAGATGATGAACCAAGTTTAGGCGATATGTCTGCTTTAGATGATATAACGAAAGAGAAAAGCAACCAAATATCTGATGTTCACGGTCATGAAGCATCTTTGGTTGATAACGTTAAAGACAAAGAAGCGACCCTGGCTGAAAAAGTTGAAACGACGGTTTATCAAACACCAGTAATATCAGCTAAACAGCCATTAAAAAACAGTGCGCGTTTTAGTCATAAAGCACCGATTAAGCGAGATCAAATAGAAATAAATTTTGGTAATGAAAACAAAAAAAACCAAAGCACGGCTCAACAAGCCCCAGATACAGTTAAGCATAAAAAAGTTAATATTGAGCCTGAAGTGCTTATTGTCTCAGTTGTTATGACAGAAAAACAGCAAATGTCGGGCGCAGCGCTTTTGCCGATGTTATTAACCTTGGGTATGAAATATGGTGATATGAATATCTTTCATCGCCATGAAGATAACGCCGGTAAGGGGAAAGTAACGTTCAGTTTAGCTAATATTATGAACCCCGGAACGTTTGATCTCGACAATATGGAAAGCTTTACAACACAAGGTATTAGTCTATTTATGACGTTACCCAATGTGGGAGATGCTGCTGTTGTTTTTGAACAAATGTTAAATGCCGCGAAACAACTCGCTTTAGAATTTAATGGGCAACTATTAGACGATAAACGTAATGTTATGACCAAACAAACAGAACAACATTACACGGGTAAAATTCGTGAATTTGAGCGAAGAAATTTAATCGCTTCGTCTTAATATTAATTAAACCATCGACAGGTTAATATATCCATTAGCCTGTTATTTAAACGCCTTCAAAAGTAAATAACCTTTATGTCATCATCTGTTAACGCCATTCGTATACAAGAGCTTCATCAACTCATTAATCAATTAAATCATCAATATTACGACCTTGATGCACCGAGTGTTCCAGATGCGGAATATGATCGCTTAATGCGTGAACTTATCTCGATTGAAACTGCAGAGCCTGAATTAAAATACCTTGACTCTCCTAGTCAGAAGGTAGGAGGAAAAGCGCTTAAGTCATTTACTCAAGTGGTTCATCAAGTTCCGATGTTATCGCTTGATAATGTCTTCTCTGCTGACGAGTGGCAAGCTTTTGCAAAACGTGTACAAGACCGTCTTGCGTCAAAAGAAACAATTCAATATTGTGCTGAACCTAAACTAGATGGTCTAGCGGTGAGTCTACGTTATGAAAGTGGCGTTTTAGTGCAAGCAGCAACACGTGGTGATGGCGCTGTTGGCGAAAATATCACTGAAAATGTTCGAACCATTAAATCAATACCATTAAAGCTAAAGGGGGATAATTATCCTGATATATTAGAAGTTAGGGGTGAAGTTTTTATGCCCAAAGCTAGTTTTAATGCCTTAAATGCAAATGCGTTAAAAAAAGGTGAAAAATCTTTTGCTAACCCTAGAAATGCAGCGGCAGGAAGTTTACGCCAACTTGACTCAAAAGTAGCGGCTAAACGTAACTTAGCTTTTTATGTTTATGGCATTGGTTATGTTGAACAAGCCGCCAGTAAAACACTTGGCGAAGCGTGGTTAGAAAATTCACACTATAAACGCCTTTGTCAGTTAAAAACATTGGGTTTACCGATGTGTCCTGAAGTGAAGTTACTGAGTGATTCGTCACAAGTTGCCAGCTTTTATCAATATATCATGCAAGAACGTGACAATTTAAGCTATGAAATAGACGGAACCGTTTTCAAAGTTGATGATATTGCATTACAACAAAAATTAGGGTTTGTTGCTCGAGCACCACGTTGGGCAACGGCTTACAAATTTCCGGCTCAAGAAGAAACGACACAATTACTTGATGTTGATTTCCAAGTGGGACGAACCGGCGCTATCACTCCTGTAGCGCGCTTAAATCCGATTTTTGTCGGAGGCGTTACCGTGAGTAATGCGACCTTGCATAATCAAGATGAGATTAATCGGTTAGGCATTAAGATTAATGATTTCGTTACCATTAGACGTGCTGGAGATGTTATTCCACAAATTGTCAGTGTTCAACTGCAAAAACGTGCTGAAAATTCCCGTGATATTGCTTTTCCAATCAGTTGCCCTGTTTGTGATTCTGCTGTGGTTAAGGTTGAAGGAGAGGCGATATTACGCTGTACGGGGGGGTTATACTGTGCGGCTCAGCGCAAAGAAGCCATTAAATATTTTTCTTCACGAAAAGCGCTTGATATTGATGGCTTAGGAGATAAATTAGTTGAGCAATTAGTCGATGAAAACCTGATCAAAACGCCTGCTGATTTATTCAAACTGACCGAGCTAGACGTAAGCACGATGGAGCGGATGGGGAAGAAATCAGCAGACAATTTAATTGCTGGGCTACTTAAAGCGAAAACCACCACGTTACCCAAATTTATTTACGCACTGGGTATTCGAGAAGTAGGGGAAACAACGGCAGCTAATTTAGCCAACTACTTTTTGAATTTTTCTGCGATAAAAGTAGCTGATGAAGTCTTATTGCAAGAAGTGCCCGATGTTGGAGCAATTGTCGCTAAAAACATTACGCAATTTTTCCAGCAAGACCATAATATTGAAGTGGTCAGTGAACTTGAAACGATAATTTCGTGGCCCGACATTGAAGTAAAATCTGAAGACGAACAGCCATTAAAAGATAAAACGTTTGTACTTACCGGTACGTTAACTCAAATGGGGCGCAACGAAGCTAAAGCTGAATTACAAGCACTTGGTGCTAAAGTATCAGGTAGTATTTCGGCAAAAACACACTTTTTAGTTGCTGGCGAAAAGGCGGGTTCAAAGCTCACTAAAGCGCAAGAACTGGGTGTTGAAATACTCACTGAAGATGAGTTAGTTTCGTTACTGACTCAATATAAATAAAACGACAATTGATTATTGATTATTAAAGCCTTATTTTACCTTATTAATAAGGCCTAAAGTCATTGAAAGTGCTTTAAACAATGAACAGTGCGTAAATGAACAACATCATGGGTAAAGGTAAAATAATAGTAAACATGATGGCCTCACACCATTCAATAGTGCGGTAGAAATTTTGCCATGGTTTATTTTCTTCTTTATTCGACGGTAAAACCTGAAAGAAAAAAATAAAACTGGCAATAACTAATGTTTGTAAGGCCGCAAACAAAATGAAAATAGCGAACCACACTAAAACACTTGGCGTGCTTTGGGTAATCTGCTTACTTAACATTAAAAACAGCACAAAGAAGAATCCGCTCCATGCTAATAAAACCCAGCGAAAAGAAGATAAGGTAATGGCGATGTTATTAAATAGCGCTGGTGTTAACCGATATTTCATATAAATTCTAAAAGACTATATTTGACAATAATTTTGTCATGCTTAATGCTAAATTTGCAAGTTCTAAAAATATTATCAACAACAGAACGTCTTTTCTTAAAAAATTTCATTACTTTTACAATTAATTCTTGTGGTAAATTTGTGATAACTTCGTGAAACCTTCGTAATATTTTCTCTGCATAATTGATTTCGACATCTTAATTAGCTAAGGAAATTTATGAATACTCTACTTTCAAATACAGTAAAGAAAACAACAAAAATTAGAAATAAAGCGTTATCTTTATTAACAGCATTACTGCTAAGCACTTCCGCTTTAACACAAGCACAAGAGCTTGGAGTAAAGGTAACCAACCTTTACTCAAGGTATTCATTTAACAACTATTTTAATTGCTGCACATGATGGCGATACACAGTTATTTACATCGGGTGTTATGGCGTCATCGCAACTTAAAATGATGGTAGAAGGTGGCGATATCTCTGAATTATCCGCAATGTTAACAACGGCGGATAAAGCAGGAAATCCAGCCATGGGAGTGTTAGCCCCACCATGTCAACCCCAGCAATGCTATTAACCACTGATGGTAATATGTCTTTATCCGCTCAGCGTGGACGACAACAATCACAGCAGCAAAAACCTGAACACCATTTAACGTTGGGTTAATTACAAATAAACAATACCACTCATGTAACTTTATTAGCAGGCAAAAAATAGAGTTAACGTCTACTGAGTTTGATTTACTGTTATTTTTAGCCTCTCATCCAGACCAAGTTTTCTCTTGAGAGCAGCTACTGAATAGTGCATGGGGGGTATTACCATAGCGGCTATGAGCATACCGTAAACTCACACATCAACCGCTTACGTAATGAAGTTGAAAAAAATGCCACTAAGCCTGAAATTGTACAAACAGTTTGGGGAGTGGGCTCTAAATTTAATAAACAAGGTGTTGCCGCATGAAATTGTCTTTATATCACCGTTTGTCGCTTTCTTTATTGGTGGTATTTATCGCAATTATCAGTGTGTTTTATATTTTGGCACAAGAGCTTGAGCAGAAAACAAGATATGAGTCTTAGCAACATTTACACTTATCGTTAGCAGCAAGTCTAGCCAGAGATAACCCATTATTACTACAAGGAGCCTATGATCACAAAGCGTTGAAAAATTTATTCCATACCTTAATGGCTATGGGGCCGGCATTTGAATTCTACTTTGTTGACCCTGAGGGTGTAATTATTACACATTCAATTACTCCAACATTAATCAAGCGTAAAAAAATTGATTTACTCCCTCTTATTCAATTAACACAAAATCAAGCTTCGTTACCTATTTATGGAGACGATCCGCAACATATCTCTTGTAAAAAAATATTTTCTGCTGCGCCTGTTTTCAATAGCAGTAGCCTGCAAGGTTACTTATATGTAATTGTTGCAGGAGAGCGTATGGATCAGCCTTTAATCGTTTGCAGTTTAAGCTTTAAAATAGATCTTTCTATTATGGTTATGTTTGGCGCTATGCTTTTCTTATTCTTGGTGATGTTAGGCATATTTTCTTATTTTACTCGACCATTAATAAAATTAAGTAAAGATACTAAGGCACTTAAAACTGTTGGTTTTGATAAAAATAAAGTACAGCTCGCTCAATGGATGCCAAATAGTCGCCATGAGCTGCATCAACAGGGTGTAGCGTTTGAGCAAATGGTTAGGTAAATTAATCAACAATTCTACATGTTGCAACAACATGATGAGCAACGACGTGAATTATTGGCTGATATTTCTCATGACCTGCGAACACCATTATCTTCTTTGCAAGGATATATTGAAACTCTCGCCTTAAAGAGTGATCAGGTCACTAAAGAGCAATGACAGAAGTATATTTAAATTGCTTTGAAAAATGCTCAACAATTGAAGGGGCTTATTGATCAAGTTTTTGAGCTAGCGCATTTAGAAGGCGGGCAAGTTTCCTTAAACCTTGAAGCATTTAATTTAGCCGAGCTGTTATATGATGTTGTTGCTAAATTTAGTTTACAAACTGTGGCCAAGCAAATTGACGTTACTATGATACCTGAGTGTTCTTATGCCCAAGTTGATAGTGATATTGGTAAGTTAGAACGTGTGCTGAGTAACTTATTAGAGAATGCTATTCGCCATACCCCTGTCTTGGGGGAAATCACCTTAGTTATTACTGATATTAATCAGCATCAATGCCAATTAACGATTACTGATACAGGTATTAAAGAAGAAGAGTTACTTTATATTTTTAATACGCGTTATCGCGCAAGTAATGCCGTACAAGACAAAGAAAAACATACAGGGCTAGGCCTTGCGATTACCAAAAAACTATTGGAATTATTAAAATCAGATATAAAAGTAACCAGTATTTTAGGTAAAGGAAGCTCATTTTCATTCAACTTACGTAAAGTTATGTGTAGGTTTTATTTTAACGGTCGAAATTTCTTGTTAATTTCCTTAGAATACTTATAAGGATTTAATTTAAGCAATCACCTAAGGAAAAATGTTGAATAATAAAATTACCCTCTCATTAACGCTTGCTGGACTCGTTCTTTTAGCAAGTTGCGCAAAATCTTCTACTGGTCGTCATCAAATAACACTTTTTTCAAGTTCAGAGCTTGAGCAAATGGGGGCAAGTTCATTTGAGCAAATGAAAGAAAAAGAAAAAATGAGTACTGATATAGCCGTGAATAATTACGTATATTGTGTCGCTAAAGCGATCACAATCAATGTGCCTAAATCAGCTCATCAAGGTGAATGGGAAGTGGTTGTCTTTGATTCTGAACAAGTGAATGCTTTTGCTTTACCAGGTGGTAAAATTGGTGTTTATACCGGTATTTTAAAGGTGGCAGAAAATCAAAACCAACTGGGTGCAATTATTGGCCATGAAGTTGGTCATGTTATTGAACGTCACTCGAACGAACGTATGTCATCAAGTAAAATATCTCAAACAGGCATGGCGGTTGTCGACACGGCATTATCAGCTGGAAATGTAGAGAATCGTAACTTATGGATGTCGGGTTTAGGTTTAGGCTTACAATATGGTGTGTTAATGCCATATGGTCGTACCCATGAGAGTGAAGCAGATATTGTAGGGCAAGACTTAATGGCCAAGTCCGGCTTTGATCCTTCGGCTGCCATCACGTTATGGCAGAATATGGCAAAAATTTCAAACGGTTCGCCACCAGAATTTATGTCAACTCATCCATCCAATAAAACGCGTATTGACCAATTGACGGCTCACTTACCAAAATCTCAAGTTTTTTATCAATCGAAGAATACACCTACTTGTAAAAGGCCCAATAATATATAGGTATACTCATAAAAATGAATTTTACTAAATTTATTGGTCTTTCAATAAGCCTATTAGTCCCTATATTTTCGGCTAATAGTGCGCTAAGTGCACACAGCATCAAGTTATACACGATAGATTGTGGTTCTTATGATGTCGCAGATATGAAAAGTCTGTCAAGCATAGGAGCATATGATGGCCAAAAATTACCAATGGCTAATCCGTGTTTTCTAATCAGACACCCTAAAGGTGATTTACTTTGGGAAACTGGTCATGTTGATAGTTTGGCTGATAATATTAATGGTGAAGTTGGCGGGGTTTGGCACGCTAAATTAAAAACTAAGTTAGTTGTACAGCTTGCTCAATTGAATATCAAACCACAAGACATTGAATATTTGTCACTTTCTCATGTAAACCTGATCACGCAGGCAATGCTAACAAGTTTGATTCATCTATGTTCATAGTCAATGAATTAGAACATAAATATATGTTTTCAGAACCAGTGATTTCATATTTCGGCGAGTATTACTCGGCACTTGATAAGGCTAAAACCATTGCATTTAGCGATGAATATGATGTTTTTGATGATGGCTCCGTTGTTATCAAATCAATGCCAGGGCTTACACCGGGAAGTTCAGTACTTTTGGTTCGATTGAATAAAACAGGTAAGATTTTGCTGACAGGTGACTTATACCTTCACGCACAAGGTCGAAAACTTAATACTGTACTTCAATATAATGTGAAAGCAGTGACGCTTGATTCAAGAATTAAATTTGAAGTATTAGTAAAAAAAGAAAACGCTAGAGTTATTATTCAGCATGATAAACAAGACTTTGAACGCTTGCCAGTGTTTCCAAAATATTTGAATTAATGCTAATAACGGCTAAAAAAATCAGTAACTAATCAATAATATATGTTACTTTTCCTACCAATGTTATTTCAAAAGAATTTTAAAACATGAAGCTTTGGCTGAAGGATGATTCTGTGTCCAGAAAAGTAGTGTTCCAACGGGCACTATTTTTCTCTATGGTAACCTTATTTGTTTTATTTGTGTTTCAACCTTTTGGCACTAATAACCATACTATCCCATTCAAATATCTACGACTCTCAGGTTATGGTCTGGTAACTTTTTGTGCGTTATTGTTATCGGGTATATTAGAAATTGGATTAACTCGCCTTAATATTAAAAGCCAATTTCGCTTCTCGATTATTCCTTGTATTTATATTGGGTTAGTTTCTGTGTTTAATCACAGTTATTTTGTTGTCGCAATTCTTGGGGGTTGGCATTGGGAGAATCAATTACTGTTTATTTTCTATACTTTTGCTATAGGCTCATTTCCGATTATTTTTATTTTCCTTGTTAATAATCATGCAAAAAAGACAATGGTCTTGTCACAAGTTATTGAAACCGAAAACAATATAGAAAATAGTCATAAAACGTTAATTAATAAGGAACTCGGAGCATCTCAGTTATTAACTTTAATTGGCGAGAATAAAGGAGACAAACTGCAAATAACGTTATCACAACTCTTATTTATTAAATCTGCTGACAATTACTGTGAGCTTGCTATTTTGAAAGACAGTAAGGTCTGTCATCATTTATTACGTAGCTCTCTCACTAGTATATTAAAACAATTACCTGAAAATTCATTGGTTCACCGATGTCATCGCTCTTATGTGGTAAACGTGGCATTAATTGAACTTAGCACGGGTAATGCTGGTGGTTTGAAATTAGTCATGAAACCTATTGGACTAACTGTTCCTGTATCCCGTACTTATGTTGAAACGATAAAACAAGCCTTGTCGTTAGTCCCTGAAGCTTGTTAATCGCCCCAATACATTGTTATTAGTACCAATATTCAGAACTTCCCCCCTTATTAATAGATCTTAAATTCAGTGTTCGTCATGCTTAACTTGAAATTTAAAACTTAAATTAAGCAGGTAGATATGAATAACAAAATTAAAACACTGATAATGATAAGCACCTTTATATTCTGTCATTATGTGATGAAATATTTTTGGGGAGAAAGTTGGAGTGAATCATTATTAGTGATGGACCAACAATCTTATCTGTTATTAACACCCGCGAGCTATTTATTTAAATATAGTTTCTTAGTCTTAGCAGCACGCTTATTATTTAGAGATGTGAGTTTACAAGAAATTTTAGGGCTAAAAATAGAAGGCTTTGAACATTACCTTAAAGCAGCTGTTGCTTGCTGTTTACCAATGGTATTAGGTTACGCTTACTTAAGTAACGAACTAAACTTAGCACTGTCAGGGGTCATGGTCGGTTCAGTATATGCAGGTGTATTCGAAGAAATTCTATTTAGAGCGGTATTATTTGGTGTTTTATTTCGATATTGCCGTCTAGGCTTTATACCCGCAGCTTTAGTGAGTTCAGTCATTTTTGGTTTAGGACATATATATCAAGGACATGATCCTATGTCAGCTTGTGCGGCTTTCGCAATCACTTCCGTAGCAGGTACTTGGTTTGCTTGGTTGTTTTGTGAATCAGGTTACCGGATCTGGTTTCCGTTGTGGATGCATATTTTTATGAATGCAGCTTATGGAATATTCGGTATGTCTGGCGGTGCAGCAGGAGATTTAGAAGGTAATATATTTAAGGCAAGCTCGATTATTCTAAGTATGGTTTACATACATCTTCTTGTTCGACGTGGGAAAAAGCGCGAAATAACCTTTAAGTCATTATGGAAAAATCGATCTGATGAGCCCCCTCATTCTTCACTAACAACTCAAAGCACCTAAAGGAGATTAGCAATGTTTGAATTATTTTTAGTATTGATGACACTTTCATCACCAATTTTACTCATAATGTTTGTACGCAATTATTTTATGTACAAATCAGAGATGAATCAAAAATTATTAGTGCTACAAAAAGACAGAGAGAGTCATACTATTATAGCGACGCAACAAAGGTTAGATATACTTGTTAATAGGGTGATAGTACTCGAAAAAATTGTCACCAATAGCAATATTGATTTAAGCCAGGAAATCGCTCAATTATAATTTGAAGCGGTTATTACAACAAATTGAAGGTATTGTTTATAAATTAATTAGTTCTGATTCCATTAGCAAACGTTTTTTATACTAAGGTTTCATACCTTTGCTGTTTCTAAGATGAGTTTAGCTTGTGAAATAATATAACAGTTGTGAATAGTTTGTCGATTTGATCGACTATTTAACCTCAATACATGGTTAAAAAAAATTTAGATAAACTGAATTTATTTAATAAATTCTATTAATCTTTTTTTGTAGGTTTGACCAATAGGGATGGTTGAATCAGCTACTTCAATTTGCCCAGAGCTCACACTGTTGATTTTATTTTTAGCAACAATGAAAGATTTATGTACTCTCATAAATAAATTCTGAGGTAATTCGTTTTCGAACTGAGATATTTTTTGATGGGTGACTATTTTGCCATCACTACAATAAACTAAACAATAGTTACCGCAAGCTTCAATATAAAGAATGTCATTTAGGGAAATTTGGTGATGAGCTTTATCACCCTTGATAAATATTCTTTGGTTTAGGTCTTCCACAATACTTGGAATATTTGAAACAGTCTGATGTTCTGTTAAATGAATATTCTTTTCAGAAGTTACTTTATTCACTGCTTTTAGGAAACGTTCAAAACTGAACGGTTTTAATAGGTAGTCACTGACATTTAATTCGAATCCTTCTAGGGCAAATTCTTGATAAGCGGTAGTAACAATAACTGTTGGTTTTACCATTAACGTTTTTAGAAAATCAAAGCCGCTTAATTTTGGCATATTGATATCGAGAAACATTAAATCGACACTGTTGGTCGCGAGAAGCTGCATGGCTTCCAGCGCGTTATAACTATGATTAACCAACTTGAAATGTGGCAAGTTTGTATAGTATTCTTCTATGATACAATGAGCGATAGGTTCATCATCGATGAACATAAAACGAATGTCTTTGTTATTCATACTTATCTTAGCTTTTTAATTGTATTTTAAGCCGAACCGAATACACGCCATTTTCAGATGAAATATCCAGCTGATGTAAATCAGGGTAGATGAGCTTTCGGCGTTGTTCTAAATTTTGTAGCCCAATACCCGTGTTGCTGGATTGTTCATTCTCATCGAAATTATTTTATATTTCAAATGCCATAATTTGCTCTTTAGCTTCAAACTTGATAAGTATAAAGGCTTCTTCAGTGCGTTTTTTAACCCCTTGTTTGTAGGCATTCTCCACCAGTATTAACAATAATAAGGATGAGATCACTAAGCCAGAATCTGTTATCTCATTGATGTTGAAGAATTGCATAATGCTGTTTTACCTTTGATTCAGAGTAATAAAAAAAAGTTAGTATTCTTACCCGAAATATCTCGATTGAATGAAACACTTAATTTAAGCTTGTCTATGACTATCACTTTGGATTCAGCAGATAAGCAACAAGCACACGAAGGAAAAGTGCCTTGTTTATTAGGGTTGTTTAATGATAGTAAAGGTAAATTACGTAATGTTGTTATGCTAGAATTACAGGTTGCCTGTGTCTTTGCTGCAATTAAAAATAATATAGCGAAAGCCGAAATAGATCATCTTTTACAAGAAAGAGAAATAAATAAAACAATAATTTCAGCTTGTGTAGATGTACTTAAGGATTGTCAGCCCGCTTTTAATCTAAAAACAAAAAAAGAAGTAACGTTTTCTAAAATTTTATTATGTACAGATAATTTAAAGCAAGTTACTGCTATCTTGAGTAAAAGTGATGAGCAACGTATCGACTTAAGCTGCCAAGTAGACGATTTTAGTCTTGGCTATATTACTGTTATCGGATCTTAGTTAGGCAACATTACTTTACTTATTATCTGAGTTTTTCAGCTTAAGCTTAATTGTCTAACTTATATTATTTCATTGTAGAACGATTTTATAACAGAGAAAAATTTTCTTGTCATTTATGGGGGGCCAAATTATTGGGAAGCAGAGCGTAATTACGATAAATCGTAGTTTGATCATCAGCGGACTTTGACACTTCCTGTAATGATAAATGCCCAATATTCGGCTTAGGTATTGTCGCTGTATTCGTTTCGGCGAATTAGCGGATTCAACTTTAAGCACCTGAAAAGTGGCATTGACACAGATCAGCAGATAATCTATCTGTAGGTTTTTCAATAACTCTTTCTTATAAAGATTATTGGGTGTTTATTTTTTAATGAAATAGTCTGTTATAGGTTTTTATTTACTGTTATTAAATGCCCATTCAAAAATTTGATTAATTTAGTATTGCTCTTTTTATTTTCCAGCTTTAATCCTTTTTGGATAACAGGCAACGCTTTTTTGTATTGTTTAGTGTGATCAAGTAACTCAGCATAACTATCATAAGTATCATAAGTATCATAAGTATTAGCTGAATTAGGATAAAGCTCAGTATTTAACTTCATCACTTCAATTGCGTTATCCAATTTATTTATGGCATCTTCACTAACAATTAAATAATTTTCTCTCATTAATCGTTGTTTTGAATTTGCCGAATGCTTCAATAAAATTTGACTTTTTTATTTCATTACTGAGCCACCAAGAGGCTGGAATTTCATTATTATTGTATTGTTCGAGATCAGCGATGTAATCATTCAGTTCAAACAGTGTCACTTTTCGTCTGTCGCTAGACATTAAAATCATGATCGACTCTTTATCTAGATGATTTGCTTTAATTGCATGGTGATCAGGGTTACTGCCATCGTTTAACAATAAAGTCATCTCGCCTTTATCATTCTTCATGAAATTCCCTAAATCAAAATATGCGCGTGAAGACATACCTGATAACGTATGAGGTCTTAAAGCCCTTTGCATTGAAGCTTTATTAATAAATTGATTATTCATTAATGCTTTTCCCCAAAGGTATAAATCGTCAGGGGTGGTGAAATAGGAGATACTTAATATAGCTGATGTATAATCACCAACAACAGATGGACGAACATCATTAAGATCTACTTTGTTGAAGGTACTTGTCATTTTGGCTGGTATAAATAACTTTTCTTTTACAAAAGTAGTGAATGGCTGACTTGTTATTTTTTCAATAACCCCAGCACGTAATAAAACATTTAAGTTCCCATATAAATAATCAGTACCGGGTGTTACTGCTAAAGTCTTTATCGACATCAATTGTTTTACAACTGCAGTAGTATCTAGATTTAGGCTCCATTCTATTTGAGGTAAACCACTTGTATGCGATAAGAGTTGTTCTATGGAGATGTCTTTCCCCATGTAGGCAAGTTCGTTAAATATATACTTACTTTATCGTTG
Source organism: Colwellia sp. MB02u-14 (assembly GCF_014076915.1). Taxonomy (NCBI): domain Bacteria; kingdom Pseudomonadati; phylum Pseudomonadota; class Gammaproteobacteria; order Alteromonadales; family Colwelliaceae; genus Colwellia; species Colwellia sp. MB02u-14. The sequence goes on along the minus strand of NZ_JACGUX010000049.1, from coordinate 17,086 downwards.
CCGTGAACTTTTCCTCCTTTCTCAAGCATGATTAAAGCAACAGTGGAAAATTCCTTCGAAATTGAGCCCATACTTAAAAGGTGGTCTGTTGTTAATTTAATTTTTTTGTTTTGATCAGCAAAACCAAGTGCATTTTGGTAAATCACACCTTTAGCATTAGCGATGGTCACAGATCTGTTAAAGTCCATAAGCTGATATGCTTTATTGATAATGCGGTCTATTTTTTGAACTTCGGGCTTTGATGATTCAGCAAAGGTGTTAATAAAAGCTACAGGCTAAAGCGATAGGTAAAATGATTTTTGACATTGTCATTTACTCGTTTTCCTTGTCTATTATATTTTTTATTTAGATTTTAATTTGACTTTGTTTACAACTTTTTTCGTATGTTTTTGGTGTTATACATTAAGCCTATATTTTCCGCAAGTGACGCTCATAAAACATACAGGTGAGTGGTGGGGTATGAATTACTTTGATATGGAGAGTAATTCATTATTAAAGATTGTAGAGGGAAAGTGATAACGTGCTCATTATAAAAAATAAGCACCGAAAAACAGGAGGGTAATAAAATTATCGAGTAATTCGCCAAAAAGCAATGCTCGCAACAACGAGTAAAATCATTGGATAAAAAGCGCTTGATACGACTTCTATAGGTGATATTTTCAAAGTAGCGCCTAATAGTAAAGCTTGAGCACCATAAGGTAGTAAACCTTGGTTAATACAGGCGTAGATATCTAATAAACTGGCAGAGTGAGCAGGGCTAACACCACCATCATCAGCAAGCTCTTTCGCCGTTTCACCTGTGACAATAATGGATACTGTATTGTTTGCGGTGAAAAAATTACAGGCAAAAGCTAATGAAGCTATACCAAAACCTGCCGCTCGTTTTTTATTGTTAGGGTTAAGTTTACGCGCAAAATTTTCAATACTATGGGTTAGGGCGGCTAAGCCCCCTTGGCGCTTTATCAATTCACTTAAACCACCAATAAACAGCGACAGAATGAAAATGTCTTGCATGCTGCCAAAACCTGCATTTATATCGCTTATCCATTTGGACAATTGGTAACCGTTATCATACATGCCTATTGCTGCCGCGAAAATAATACCAACAATTAAAACCACAAAGACATTAATGCCCATTAAAGCTAGCGTTAAAATGACCAAATAAGGCAGTAAACCAAGCACATTAATATCTTGAACCTGCTCGTGTGGAATACTTACCCCCATCGAGGCATAAATAAGCAAACATAAAAGTGCAGCAGGTACGGCAAATTTAAAGTTAACCTTAAACTTATCTTTCATATGTGCCCCCTGACTCCGTGTTGAGGCTATGGTGGTGTCAGAGATTATTGACAAGTTATCTCCAAAAATAGCACCAGAGATAATGCAACCAGCAACAATTGAAGCATCTAAATTAGCAGACTCGATGAACCCAAGTGCAACCGGAGCAATAGCGGCAATAGTTCCCATAGAGGTCCCCATGGCTGTTGCTAAAAAAGCAGCCACTAAAAATAAACCAGGCAATAGTAAATAGTCAGGGAAAAATGACAAACCTAATTGAACGCTGGCATCAACACTCCCCGTTGTCTTGGCAACCGTAGCGAAAGCCCCTGCGAGTAAATAAATTACACACATCGTAATAATATTTGCATGACCAGCCCCCGAAATGAATTGGCTAACTTGATCATTAATACTGTCTTTTCCTAGGTATATAGCAACTAAGATTGCAGGAATAATGGCGATACTGGCAGGGAGTTGATAAAAAGCAAACTCAACGCCTTGTAGTGTCAGTACAATACCGGTACCGAGGAATAAGCCCAGAAAAACAGCAAAAGGTAATAGACTAACTAAACGTTTTTTAGGGGGAGTTGTCACGACTTCTGTATTCATAAAATTATCTTTAACATTAAGTTAACGCTAGTCTATCGTAAAGTTTACTGATAGCAAAACGATAAAAAATAGCGACATAACTGGAAATTAAAAAATGTATTAAGTTCAGGCTACAGACCAGCACCACTTTATGTTATCCTTGCGCGAATTTTTATCTAATCGCCATTTTGCACAATAACTGTGTCGGTGAAAACATAAGGAATATCATGTCAGAAAATACATTTGAAACTATTGAGCAACGCGTAAGTTACGGTGTAGGTCGTCAATTAGGTGATCAACTACGTAATAACCCTTTCAAAGAATTTGACGTATCTGCTGTACAAGCGGGTTTAGCTGATGCTATTGCTAATTCAGCAAGCCAAGTATCAGACGAAGATTTAAATGCTGCGTTTTCAGTTGTTTCGAAAAAAATGCAAGAGTTAGAACAAGCTGCAGCTAAAGAAAAATCAGCTGAAGGCGAAGCATACTTAATTGAAAATGCTAAGCGTGATGAAGTAACGGTTACTGAGTCTGGTCTTCAATATGAAGTATTAGCAACGGGTGAAGGCGAAAAGCCAACAGCCGCAAGTATGGTTCGTGTTCATTATCACGGTACTTTTATTAATGGCGACATTTTTGATAGTTCTGTAGACCGTGGCCAACCTGCTGAATTTCCAGTAGGTGGCGTTATTCCTGGTTGGACAGAAGCTTTACAGATAATGGCTGAAGGTTCTAAGTGGCGTTTATACGTACCTTACCATTTAGCTTACGGTGAGCAAGGCTCACAAGGTGCTATACCACCATACTCAACATTGGTATTTGATGTTGAGTTATTAGCCATTGTTAGCTAATTCGTTTTTTAAAGCCCTCCGTTGAGGGCTTTTTTATGGGCGGGATACTTGGTCAGCTTTAGTTGCAGACAAAAGTTAAGTACCACCGTCCTTGCCAGCAATATCGTGGTGCGTTGACTATATGGATGCAAAAAGTAACGCAGGAGTCTTTATCGTAATAGTAATGAATGTTGAATACCCTGCAAACATAACTAATATAAGCCAATAGATATTTAACCTTAACAACGTCATAAAAGTAGGAACGCATGTTAGAGCGAGCACTGATCAAATTATTTAAAGATTATATTTCTGCCTTTGAAGATTGTAATTTAGCTGCTGCACGTGCTTGTTACCATTTACCTTGTACATTACATACCCCCGATAAAATTGCTTATTTAGTGGACAGTGAAACATTCAATCAAGAATTTGAAAATATTTTTACGGTATTAAAGCACGCAAATACACAAAAAATAGTCCCTACAATTGCAAGCTATAATCAATCAGCTAACGGATCCGTCGATATTTGTATTGATTGGGCTTTTATTGATAACGATGATGAAATCTATGCTGACTTTACCGCTTTTTTTCATATTGTTAAGATAGCCGAAGCCTTTAAAATAGTCAGTGTTGTTTCACACGACTTAACCAACAGTGTTGAGTTAGCAATACCATTAGTGTTGGTACGTTAAAAGTGACTTGTATCAAAATATAAATTTATAGAGATTTAAAATGAAAGTAAAAGTAGCCATCTTAGGATGTAGCGGCCGCATGGGGCGTAACTTAATTCAAGCTGCCGTTGAGCACCAATCTATTGAACTTGTGGGTGGCAGCGTACGAGAATTATCATCGTTTGCTCATTTTGATTTAGGCGAACTCGCCGGTATTGGCGCTATTGGCCAAAAAACATCAACAAACTTAAACGACTTAATAAATGCTGATGTTTTTATTGATTTTACATCCATTGAAACAACGTTAGAGAATATAAAATGGTGTCAACAACATCATAAAGCACTCGTTATTGGTACTACGGGGTTTAGTGATGAACAAGTTAACATTATTGAAGAAGCAGGAAAAAGTATGCCTGTTATTTTGGCACCCAATACCAGCGTCGGCGTTAATTTAATGTTTAAACTACTAGAAGTTACCGCAAAAGCAATTGGTGACTATACTGATATAGAAATATTTGAAGCACATCATAGATTTAAGAAAGACGCTCCGTCTGGTACAGCCGTAAAAATGGGGCAAGTCATAGCAAATACTCTAGGTAGAGACTTAAATAAAGTGGCTGTTTATGGCCGTGAAGGTATTACTGGTGAGCGCGATAAAGAAACCATTGGTTTTGCCACTGTGCGAGCAGGAGACATTGTTGGTGAGCATACCGCCTTTTTTGCAGATATTGGTGAACGGTTAGAAATCACCCATCGTGCTAGTTCAAGAATGACTTTCGCTCTAGGTGCTATGAGAGCCGCATTCTGGTTAAGTGAAGCAGATAATGGCTTTTATGATATGCAGGATGTTTTAGGCTTAAAATAATAAAATTTTAAGGAAAACAGTTACTTTTGGCTGTTTTAACTGAATATTCAATTAAACGCTTAGTTTTTACAATTATCGCTAGACGAATATGTGATACAAGCGTAAAATAAGTGGATTTTGTCAAAAATTTAGTGGTTCTGTTAGTAATAACGAAATTTTTGGCATTTTTTATGGGTGTTTCTAGAGGAAACAGCCGACACGTAATTGTACTTAATGATGTTTTTTAGTTGCATCGTTAAGCTTCTTTCTTCTTTACGGAGGTTAAATTGACTAAATCTGCCATTTTAGTGCTTGAAGACGGCACTGTATTTAAAGGCACCGCTATTGGTGCAGACGGAGCGGCTGTTGGTGAAGTAGTATTCAATACTTCAATGACCGGTTACCAAGAAATTCTTACCGACCCATCATATGCAGAGCAAATTATTACCCTAACGTACCCGCATATCGGTAATACAGGTACCAATAGTGAAGATGAAGAATCAAACACTATTTGGGCTAAAGGTTTAGTTATTCGTGACTTACCGCTATTAGCGAGTAATTTTCGAAATGAACAGAATTTAAGCGACTACCTAAAAGCACGTAATGTTTTAGGGATTGCAGATATTGATACGCGTAAATTAACGCGTATTCTTCGTGAAAAAGGTGCTCAAAACGGTTGCATCATGACTGTTGATACAATGTCTGAGGCCTTAGAAAAAGAGGCTTTAGCTCAAGCTAAAGCTTTTCCAGGCCTTAAAGGTATGGATTTAGCAAAAGTTGTTTCAACGAAAGAGCAATATCAATGGACAGAAGGTAGCTGGGAATTAGGTAAAGGTCATATTACTCCTGAAAATTCACAGTTTCACGTAGTTGCCTACGATTTTGGTGCCAAACGTAATATTTTGCGTATGTTAGTCGACCGCGGTTGTAAAGTAACAGTCGTACCAGCACAAACACCTGCTAGTGATGTTCTTGCTATGAATCCCGATGGTATATTTTTATCAAATGGACCTGGTGATCCAGAACCCTGTGATTACGCCATTTCCGCAATCAAGACATTTTTAGAAACAGACACCCCAATTTTTGGCATTTGTTTGGGTCATCAACTCCTTGGCTTAGCCAGTGGCGCGGGTACCGTAAAAATGAAATTTGGTCATCATGGTGGCAACCATCCAGTTAAAGACTTCGCACGCAATGTTGTTATGATAACTGCGCAGAATCATGGTTTTGCGATTGATGCAAACAAAATGCCCGCGAATTTGAAAGTCACGCACGTCTCGTTATTTGATCAGTCAATTCAAGGTATTCATCGCACAGACAAGCCAGCCTTTAGTTTTCAAGGTCACCCAGAAGCAAGCCCTGGGCCTGCAGATGCTGCACCATTATTTGATCACTTCATCGATCTAATGAACGATAAAAAAGCTTAGCCCTTCAACAAGATATAAGAGAGAATTAAAAAATGGGAAAACGTACTGATTTAAAAAGTATCTTGATTTTAGGCGCGGGTCCAATCGTTATTGGTCAAGCCTGTGAATTTGATTATTCAGGTGCACAAGCCTGTAAAGCACTTCGTGAAGAAGGTTATCGAGTTATATTAGTTAACTCAAATCCAGCTACAATTATGACTGATCCAGAAATGGCTGATGCAACTTATATCGAGCCTATTCACTGGGAAGTTGTGCGTAAAATTATTGAAAAAGAACGTCCTTGTGCGGTTTTACCGACAATGGGTGGTCAAACCGCTTTAAACTGTGCTTTAGAACTTGAAGCAAAAGGCGTACTAAAAGAATTCAATGTTGAGATGATCGGCGCAACCGCTGATGCGATTGATAAAGCAGAAGATAGATCCCGCTTTGACAAAGCAATGAAAGCGATTGGCTTAGATACCCCCAATGCCGAAATTGTGCATACGATTGAAGAAGCGCATGCAGCCAGTAAAGTTCTAGGTTTTCCTTGTATTATTCGTCCTTCATTTACGATGGGTGGTAGTGGTGGCGGTATTGCTTATAACCGCGAAGAATTCCATGAAATTTGTACGCGCGGTTTAGATCTTTCTCCAACCTCAGAATTATTGATTGATGAATCATTAATCGGTTGGAAAGAATATGAAATGGAAGTGGTTCGTGACAAAAATGATAATTGTATTATTATCTGTTCGATTGAAAACTTTGACCCTATGGGTATTCATACCGGTGATTCTATAACGGTTGCTCCTGCGCAAACGTTAACAGACAAAGAATACCAGATTATGCGTAATGCCTCGATTGCAGTTTTACGTGAAATCGGTGTTGAAACTGGGGGGTCAAACGTACAATTTGGTATTTGTCCTAAGACTGGCCGTATGGTTATCATTGAGATGAATCCACGTGTTTCTCGTTCATCGGCATTAGCTTCCAAAGCAACAGGTTTTCCGATAGCAAAAATCGCTGCAAAATTAGCAGTAGGTTATACGCTTGACGAATTAACTAACGATATCACCGGTGGCGCAACACCCGCGTCATTTGAGCCAACTATCGATTATGTTGTTACTAAAATCCCACGTTTTAACTTTGAAAAATTTGCGGGTTGTGAAGACCGTTTAACCACGCAAATGAAATCTGTTGGCGAAGTAATGGCAATTGGCCGTAACCAACAAGAATCCTTACAAAAAGCATTACGTGGCTTAGAAGTTGGCGTCAATGGTTTTGACTCTATGGTTGATGTAACACAACCTGGCGCTAAAACTAAAATTATGCACGAGCTTCAAGAAGCGGGTTCTGACCGTATCTGGTATATTGCTGATGCGTTCCGTTTAGGGTTAACAGTTGATGATATTTACCGTTTAACCATGATTGACCGTTGGTTCCTTATTCAAATTGAAGATATCGTTTTAGAAGAAGCAAAAGTTGCTGAAGGCGGTTTAAAAATATTAACAGCCGATTATTTACGCAAGCTTAAGCGCAAAGGTTTTGCTGATTCTCGCCTTGCTGATTTAATTGGTATCGCTGAAGCTGAAGTGCGTAAAAAACGCCATAACGCTAATATCTTCCCCGTTTATAAACGTGTTGATACCTGCGCCGCTGAATTTAGTTCTGATACAGCTTACATGTATTCAACTTATGATGAAGAGTGTGAAGCAAACCCAACCGATAAAGAATCAATTATGATCTTAGGTGGCGGTCCAAACCGTATTGGTCAGGGAATTGAATTTGATTACTGTTGTGTTCATGCTGCATTAGCACTCCGCGAAGACGGTTATGAAACAATTATGGTGAACTGTAATCCTGAAACGGTTTCAACCGATTACGACACATCTGATCGTTTATATTTTGAATCAATCACTTTCGAAGATGTACTTGAGATTGTTCGTATTGAAAAGCCTAAAGGCGTCATTGTGCAATATGGCGGTCAAACGCCTCTTAAATTAGCGCGTGCCTTAGAAGCTGCCGGTGTGCCAATTATTGGTACGTCTCCTGATGCTATCGACAGAGCAGAAGACCGAGAACGCTTCCAACAAGCCGTTGAACGTTTAGGTTTATTGCAACCTGAAAATGCTACTGTTACGTCAATCGAAGAAGCAATGGCGAAAGCCGAAGCGATTGGTTTCCCATTAGTTGTTCGTCCGTCTTATGTTCTAGGTGGCCGTGCAATGGAAATTGTTTATGACCTAGACGATTTACGTCGTTATATGACCGAAGCGGTTAGCGTTTCAAATGACTCGCCAGTATTACTTGACCATTTCCTTGATGATGCGATTGAAGTTGATATTGACGTTATTTGTGACGGTACCGATGTGGTTGTTGGCGGAATTATGCAACATATTGAACAAGCAGGTGTTCACTCAGGCGATTCAGCATGTTCATTGCCTGCTTATAGCTTAAGCCAAGAAGTTCAAGATGTTATGCGCAAACAAGTCACTGATTTAGCTTTTGAGCTAGGTGTTGTTGGCTTGATGAATACCCAGATGGCGGTAAAAGATAACGAAGTTTACATTATTGAAGTAAACCCTCGTGCTGCACGTACTATTCCTTTTGTATCTAAAGCGACTTCTGTTCCTTTAGCTAAAATAGGTGCACGTGTTATGGCAGGAAAGTCATTGAAAGAGCAAGGTATAACGAAAGAAATTATTCCACCTTATTTCTCTGTGAAAGAAGTTGTTATTCCGTTTAACAAGTTTCATGGCAGTGATCCATTAGTAGGACCAGAAATGCGCTCTACGGGTGAAGTGATGGGCGTTGGCAAGACATTTGAAGAAGCGTACGCAAAAGCTTGTTTGGGTGCCGGTGTTTCAGTACCTAAATCAGGTCGTGCGTTAATCTCTGTTCGTAATAGTGATAAAGTACGTGTTGTTGAATTAGCGAAACAGTTGGTTGCTTTAGGGTATGATGTTGATGCGACTCATGGAACAGCGATAATATTGGGTGAAGCTAATATACCATGCCGTCTTGTAAATAAAGTTCAAGAGGGGCGACCGCATATTCTTGATAGAATCAAAAATGGTGAGTATAGTTATATTATTAACACCACAGAAGGTCGCAAAGCGATTGAAGATTCTAAAGTCTTGCGTGGAGGAGCATTGCGCTATAAGGTGGAATATACTACGACCTTGAATGCAGCATTTGCTACATGCCAATCTCATTCCGCTGACGACAGAAATACGGTAACATCGATACAAGAACTGCATAAACAATGTAGTTAATAACGAACTATGTAGGGGGTTTGCTTACCATTAAGTAAATACCTTATTAAAAATATATTATATAAGGGTGGTTATACTTTTTAAGTAAGCCACCTTTATCATTTGAAAAAGAAGAGAAAAATGACAAAATATCCAATGACACTTCTTGGTGCTGAACAGCTAAAAGAAGAGCTTAGAGTTTTAAAAACAGAAAAACGCCCTCGCATTGTAAAAGATATTGCGGTTGCCCGAGAGCATGGTGATTTAAAAGAAAATGCAGAATATCATGCAGCAAAAGAAGAGCAGGGCTTTTGTGAAGGACGAATTCAAGATATTGAAGGAAGGCTTTGTAATGCTCAGGTTATCGACATAACTAAAATACCCAATCATGGCAAAGTGATTTTTGGTACAACCGTTACCTTATTAAACATCGATACCGAAGTGGAAGTCACTTATAAAATTGTTGGCGACGATGAAGCTGACTTTAAAACAGGGCGTATATCATTAAACTCACCTATTGCACGTGGTTTAATTGGTAAAGAAGTTGATTCTGAAGTAGAAATTACTATACCCGGCGGTGTTGTTGAATATGAGATTGTATCAGTCGACTATATTTAACTATTAATGTATGTGTTAAAAATATTAAGAGCCCATTATGTAAGTAATAGGCTTTTTTTTTGACATGAATTCATGCTACGTATTTTATAAACTTTTGTAGCATTTACTGAACAATCAGATGTATTCGTTTACTTAACCTATCATGGAGATAATATGAAAAAAGTAGCATTTATTGGTTTAGGCGTAATGGGCTATCCTATGGCCGGGCATTTGAAAAATGCAGGTTTTGATGTTTGTGTATATAACCGCACAACAGCAAAGGCAGAAAAATGGGTAAAGGAATTTGGTGGTTGTTTAGCTAATACCCCAAGAGAAGCCGCAGAAGGCTGCGAGATTGTCTTTTCATGTGTAGGGAATGACAACGATGTAAGACAAGTTGTTTTAGGCGACGATGGCATATTTTCGGGCTTAGCTATCGGTGCTATTTTAGTTGACCACACTACCGCTTCAGCAGAGCTGGCAAGAGATCTTGATTCACTTGCTAAATTACAAAATAAGCACTTTATTGATGCACCTGTATCGGGAGGCCAAGCTGGCGCTGAAAATGGTGTCTTAACGATTATGGCTGGCGGTGAACTTAATATTTTTGAACAAATAAAACCGGTAATAGATACTTATGCACGCTTTAGCCAATTAATGGGTAAAGTTGGCTCTGGGCAGTTAGCTAAAATGGTGAATCAAATTTGTTTTGTTAATACCGTACAGGGTTTAGCTGAAGGATTGAATTTCGCTCAAAAGGCGGGCTTAGATACTGACAAGTTAATCGAAACCATTTCAAAAGGTGCTGCGGGCTCTTGGCAAATGGATAATCGTGGTAAAACAATGTGTGCTCGAGAGTTTGATTTTGGTTTTGCGGTTGACTGGGTCAGAAAAGATTTAGCCATGGCGTTTAGTGAAGCTGAAAAGATTGGAGCTGACTTAACGGTTACAAAACAATTAGACGGTTACTATGAAACGGTTCAGAAAAAAGGCGGTAATCGTTGGGATACTTCTAGTTTGATTACCCGCTTAGATGATTAAGCGGTTTTAAATAAAACCCGTATGTCATTGGTTTGTTTATTTAGTTAACAATAATTTAAAATTTTACCTTAGATAAACAAACCGAAAAGGTAATTGCTCAAAGCAATTTTGTAATACTGATGGTTTTAATTTTTAATGTTCTTGTTTAATTTTTTTATGATTACCCGGCCAATAGTTAGTCTTTCTTTCACTCTTATCTATGCCCTTATACATGATGTCAGCTTAAACCGATAACTTGAAATATGCGTTACACAGGTGGTTCAAACAGTTCTGTCTAACTTAAGTGTAGAGTTAGTGATGAAGTTCTTTGCTTGCAGAGCCTTTGGGGTCAAAAGCTGATATGCCATGAATAAAGATCAATATGGTGTGAGCGATACCTATTACGACTAAATGTTGAGACTCTACGCCACCAGGTCCGTCATTCATTACAAATAGCAAAATCCAAAATGTATAAGAAATAGCGTAAAAGGCTAGAGCTTTTAAAAAGCCTAGTGTTTTACTGCCAGTTGGTTGTTTATTAAATTTAGTGTTTTTAGCTGAAGTATTGTTCATTGTGTTCTCGTTTTTATAGAAGTTATGTTTAGTTAGTAACCTTAGGAGTTAAAAACTTACACATTATCTGAATTTATTTTAATTTATTGTGTGGGTTGTGTACTTTATTGGAAGTGAAGGTAAATACAAGTTAAGTAATAAGTGGTTAACCTTACTTTTATAAGTAGGCTCGCGAGTATTTTTGCTGTTACGTTTTTGTCATATAATCGAGGTTTACAAATTTTCAGATTAAAAAAAAGCCTGCAAACATTTGCAGGCTTATCTTATGTGGCTCCTCAACCTGGACTTGAACCAGGGGCAAACGCTCTTTTTATTTAAGCACAGTCCGTTGCTCTACCAACGGAGCTATTGAAAAATTGTGCTTTAAGTCATTACAATAAATTAATTGAAGTATCGTTATTCAGAACAAAAAAAGCCTGCAAATATTTGCAGGCTTATCTTATGTGGCTCCTCAACCTGGACTTGAACCAGGGACAAACGCTCGTTTTATTTAAGCACAGTCCGTTGCTCTACCAACGGAGCTATTGAAAAATTGTGCTTTAAGTCATTACAATAAATTAATTGAAGTATCGTTATTCAGAAAAAAAAAGCCTGCAAATATTTGCAGGCTTATCTTATGTGGCTCCTCAACCTGGACTTGAACCAGGGACAAACGGATTAACAGTCCGTTGCTCTACCAACTGAGCTATTGAGGAATTGTGCTTTCAATCATCACTATAAATCAAGTGAAGTATAGTAATTTAAATTAATAAAAAAGCCTGCAAATACTTGCAGGCTTTTCAATATGGCTCCTCAACCTGGACTTGAACCAGGGACAAACGGATTAACAGTCCGTTGCTCTACCAACTGAGCTATTGAGGAATTGTTCTTCATGTAACCGCTTTAAAATACTATAAAGCCATTACTATAATTTGGCTCCTCAACCTGGACTTGAACCAGGGACAAACGGATTAACAGTCCGTTGCTCTACCAACTGAGCTATTGAGGAATTGTTTTGTTTGCCAAGGGTCTTGGCTAACGGGGCGAGATATTAAATGTCCGTGGGTGAACTGTCAACACAAAATGTAGAAAAAAATCATTATTTTGTTTGTTTGCTTGTTTTGTCGACACTAAGTCTGCTTTATCTTCAAATTCAGTGCTATTTTTGCTCTTTAGATTTGTAAGTGACTATTGCACAAAGTTATCCACGGAATCTGTGGATAACTTTGTGAGTTAAAGTGTAAAAAAGCGTAACTAGGGTGAAGAATGCACGTTACAGCTAAACAGGGATATAATGGATTTTTATCTTTATTCTTTTATAACAATGCATTAGCTTTTTTTGTTGTCGGTTTTACTCTCTTAGTGTGATTTTTGTGCAACGTCAGTTTTTATACCCATTTGCTGTGGATTATACAAAAGTAAAGATATTTCAACGTTATTATTTATTTTTTTTAACATTAAATTTATATAAAAAATTAAAATGAAGTTGAAATAAAATATATACATAGCGAGTCTTATCACTATCTTTTACAATACTTTGGTATTTTCCTGCAAAGACAAGCAAAAGCTACCTTTAAATGACCGAAAAAAATAAAACTAAGAAAATCAACTTACTTGAAGACCCCGTTGCAGATACGATTAAACGCATGACCATTCCCATGATCTACGGTATGGTTTTATTAATGACCTTTAATTTAGTTGATACTTTTTTTGTTGGCTTACTTGGTACACAGCCTTTAGCCGCTATTAGCTTTACCTTTCCGATTACTTTTACTGTCATCAGTCTAACGATTGGCCTAGGTATTGGCACGTCAGCAGTTATTGCTAAAGCGTTGGGGAGGGGCAGTGATGAGTCAGCAAAAAATTCAGGTACCGCTGCTATATATTTAGCTGCAATCATTGTTGGCCTCTTATCTTTAGCAGGTTTTTACTTTATTGATGAAATTTTTTTATTATTAGGGGCGAGTGAAGCCTTATTACCACTTATTCATGAATACATGGATATTTGGTTTATCGGCAGTATTTGTTTAATTGGCCCGATGATAGGTAATTCAATTTTAAGGGCTTCTGGTGATACTAAAACACCTAGTGTAATCATGGGCAGCGCTGGTTTAATTAATGCGATATTAGACCCTATTTTTATTTTTGGGTTAGGACCTATCCCAGCGATGGGAATAAAAGGTGCTGCAATAGCGACATTAATTTCTTGGATTTTTGGATTATTATTGGTTTTATACATTGTTGGTGTAAAGCGTCAATTAATTCATACTAAACTTTTACCATTAAAGACATTTATTGCTTCAAGTAAAGGTATTTTACACATAGGTTTACCCGCAGCGGGTGCTAATATGCTTACTCCACTAGCTGCTGCTGTTTTAACGGCGATTGTGGCTAACTATGGTGAGTCAGCAGTTGCTGCCTTTGGTGTTGGCTCTCGTATTGAATCGATAGCCTGTTTAGTCGTTTTGGCTATGTCTATGACGCTACCTCCTTTTATCAGTCAAAATTTTGGTGCAGGTAATATGCACCGTGTTGAAAAAAGTTATAAAGCATCAATAAAGTTTGTCTTGATATGGCAGTTACTTATCTATTTTTTACTTGTGTTAATTGCTCCTTTTATCGCTGATATTTTCTCGAAAGAACAAGCCGTAGCTGATATTATTATTTTATTTATGTGGATATTGCCATTAGGCTATGGATTACAGGGAGTTATTATTTTAACTAACTCTTCATTTAATGCACTGCATAAACCGATGGTGGCATTAATGCTTAGTGCTGTTCGACTCTTTATCTGTTACGTACCTCTCGCCTATTTCGGCAGTGTTTATTATGGGTTGGAAGGTTTTTTTATTGGTGGATTTCTTGGTAATCTTATTATGGCGATGATTTCTTACCGTTTATTTAATAAACAATTTTCACGTGAGTTTGCTGAAGCAAAGGAAGTATCATAATGAAAACCATGGACTTAAAGTCAGATTATACACCCAATGGTGATCAGCCTGCTGCCATTAAACAATTACTTGAAGGCCTTGGAAGTGGTTTAGCACATCAAACACTCTTAGGTGTGACTGGCTCAGGAAAGACCTTCACGATTGCTAATATTGTTGCCACGTCAAATCGTCCAACGATGATGATTGCGCCTAATAAAACCCTCGCAGCTCAACTTTATAGCGAAATGAAGGAGTTCTTTCCAAACAACGCGGTGGAATACTTTGTTTCTTATTATGATTACTACCAGCCAGAAGCCTATGTGCCTACAACCGATACTTTTATAGAGAAAGATGCTTCTGTTAACGAACATATCGAGCAAATGCGTTTGTCGGCCACTAAGGCACTACTTGAGCGCCGGGACGTTATTATTATTGCTTCAGTTTCTGCTATTTATGGTTTGGGCGATCCTGACTCGTACTTAAAAATGATGTTACACATCAGTGTTGGCGATATTATTAATCAGCGCGATATTTTACGCCGCCTCGCTGAATTACAGTATAAGCGTAACGATGTTGCTTTTCAGCGAGCGACTTATCGGGTGCGTGGCGATGTTATTGATATATTTCCTGCAGAGTCGGACCGTTTAGCGTTACGTGTTGAATTATTTGATGAAGAAATAGAACGCTTGTCAATGTTTGATCCGCTGACTGGACAAGTTGACCGTACTTTAGAAAGAGTAACGGTATATCCTAAAACACATTATGCAACGCCAAGAGATAAAGTATTATCAGCAATTGATAAAATAAAGATCGAACTCAAAGAGCGTTCAACATTTCTCAAAGAAAATAACCGCTTAGTAGAAGAGCAGCGTATCGTGCAACGTACGCAGTTTGATATTGAAATGATGACAGAGCTGGGTTATTGCTCGGGTATTGAAAATTATTCTCGATATTTGTCAGGTCGAGGTGAAGGCGAAGCACCACCGACTTTGTTCGATTATTTACCGGATGATGGCTTATTAATTATTGATGAATCTCATGTGACGGTGCCGCAAATAGGTGCGATGTATAAAGGGGATCGTTCACGTAAAGAAAACTTAGTGAATTATGGTTTTCGTTTACCTTCCGCGCTCGATAACCGGCCAATGAAGTTTGATGAATTTGAAGCGTTAGCCCCGCAAACAATTTATGTTTCAGCGACACCCAGTAATTATGAAATTGAAAAGTCAGGTGATGATATTGCCCAGCAGCTTGTACGTCCAACAGGATTACTCGATCCCATTATTGAAGTTCGTCCTGTTGAAACGCAAGTTGATGACTTATTGTCTGAAATTCGTAAACGTGTTGCTATCCAAGAGCGTGTTTTAGCCACTACGTTAACCAAGAGGATGGCTGAAGATCTTACTGATTACTTAGATGAACATAATGTAAAAGCGCGCTATTTACACTCTGATATTGATACTGTTGAACGTGTCGAAATTATTCGCGATTTTCGTTTAGGTAAGTTTGATGTCCTGGTTGGTATTAACTTACTACGCGAAGGTTTAGATATGCCTGAAGTGTCGTTAGTGGCGATTTTAGATGCTGATAAAGAAGGTTTTTTACGCTCAGAGCGTTCCCTAATTCAAACCATTGGTCGTGCTGCTCGTAATATTAATGGCCGTGCTATTTTGTATGCGGCGAAAATTACCGGTTCAATGAAAAAAGCGATTGATGAAACCGAACGTCGACGTGAGATGCAGCATCAATACAATATTGACAATAATATTACCCCTCGGGGAGTCATAAGCAAAATCAGTGATGCACTTCACAATGGTACGGTATCTTCAAGTGATACGTTGTTAAATGTGGCTGAACAAGCAACAGATTATAAAGTATTATCTATTAAAGAGATTGATAAAAAAATTAAACAGCTTGAAAATGATATGCTTAGCCATGCTCAAAATCTAGAGTTTGAACAAGCTGCTAATTTACGCGATGAAGTTGCAAAATTAAGAGAGCAACAATTATCTCGTTAGTAAATCCATTGGTTATTTGAGCTCAAACATCATATATTGATTGATGATGTTTGAGACGGCTTCACAATTACAATGTGCCAAGTGGCTAATGTCATTAATTATCTTATCTTGAATATCTAAAGGGAATAGCATTAACTGTTCAAGATAAAGGTGTGCTTGAACTTCGTTATCGTTATTAACGAAGTCTATTAGCCGATTTGCATGATTTTTCCAAATAACACTCATATATTTCCGCCCTGAAACTTAAATGACTTTATGCTTCTTACTGTTAGTAAATTTAACCTCGATTGAGCACAAGATCAGCTTTGACTTATATCAGTTAAGTTTAGAACATGTCAGTGTTAGGGTTATATGTTTTAGGAATTAAAACTGTTTGTTAGAAGCTTCGTTGTATAAGGAGGTTGTACTTTAGTGCTAATCACTTGATATTTTAGGGGATTTAAAATTTATCTGAATAATATGAAAGTACTCTCTAAGCTAAAGTAAATTTTTGCTGATGTTTACCCCTATAGCCAATTATTTAGGGCTTTTGAAAAGAATACTTTTAAGGTTGTTACCGATTAAAGTTTAATAGGTTGTATAAAAGTAATGATAAACGTCAATTATAGCCAATAAAAAGCCAGTCTAATGACTGGCTTTTTTAGTTTCACCTATCGGTAAAGATGATACTTTACTGATAAAATCTACGGTTTTGTTGGACCAGCACCACTGCGGCTAACTGCATCAGATACCATTGCCATCTTACCTGATGAAGCATGTTCCTTACGATTTTCGTTTGCAACGAAGTCAGTAGGGATTTCATTGATCATCGTAATCGTTTCTGTTTTAGTCATCGGTGAAGATGATTTACCTGGCTTACTGCCTTTACTCGAAACCTTACCTGCTTTTGAACTGATTTTCGGGCTTGGTTTTCTCGATATAACTCGCTTCGGTTTTTCGATAGCATCTTCAGTTACTTGTGCTACTACTTGAGGCTCGTCAAAAGGTAAATCTTGCTGTACTTCTGTTGTTGGCGTTTCAACCACAGGTGTTTCAACTACCGGCGTTTCAATTACAGGAGTTTCAAATACAGGTGTTTCAACTACAGGTGTCTCAACTACCGGC